>NZ_JBSXOP010000093.1:0-20688 GCF_056859535.1 Marinobacter sp. L-46 | reverse complement strand
AGACAGTTTTTGCCAAGTCGATTCCGATTAGGGTAACGTTCATCTGAACACCTCTTGTTGTTGACCTATTGATTTTGCACATCTAATAGTGGCGCTTTGACGCCGATCTCAACAAGAGGTGTTCATCCCATCATCCATGTGACGCTTGGGCTCCGCCATCCATGGCTCCGCACAGTTTTGGAAGGCCTACCGCCAATCCCCGCCCAGACCCCGTGCGCGCACCTTCTGAAATTCAACAACAAGAGTAAGTTATGAACATTCGCCCTGCGGCCACCCTGGTTCTGACCCGAGATACTGACAACGGCATTGAAGCCCTGCTCCTGCAACGCAGCTGGGAAGCCATTTTCATGCCGGGGTATTTTGTGTTCCCCGGCGGGGCGGTTAACGAACAGGAGCCGGAGGCGCGGGCGCATTCGATCGGGATTGAAGATGCTGACATCAGTCAGACCATGAGCCTGGATGAGGGCGGCGCGGATTATATGTTGGCGGCGGTTCGGGAGTGTTTTGAGGAGGCGGGGATTCTGCTGGCTCAGGAGGGTTCCGGGAAGCTGGTGGATTCCGGTCATGCGGTGCATGGTGAGCGGTTTGCGTTGTTCCGGGAGGAGGTTTCGCTGGCGCAGTTGTGTGAGAAGCATCAGCTGACGTTGCCGCTGGACCGGCTGGCGTATCTGAGCCACTGGGTAACCCCGCCGGGGCCGCCGCGGCGGTTTGATACGCGGTTTTTTGTGGCGGTGGCGCCGGAGGGTCAGGTTGCCAGTCATGATGGCACCGAGACCATTGACCATGTGTGGATTTCGCCGGCGCAGGCGCTGGAGGAGCATCGGGGCGGGCAGCGGTTGTTGGGGTTACCGACGATTCGCACGTTGCGGGTGTTGTGTGATTTCAGCACCACCGCTGAGCTGATGCGCTATGCCCATGCCAATCCGCCGGAGGCATTTCCGACCGACCCGTGGCCGGCACTTCGCAAGGGCCAGCCGGTGCTGCTGGAGCCCAATGCGCCGGCCTATGACGAGGCGGTGAAGCTGGACCCGGAAGGCGAAGGGTCCACCCGGGCGGAGATTGTTCCGGGTGAGCCGGTAGAGGTGGCGGCCGGGGTGATACGGCTGACGGCGCCGAATCCGGGCATGATGACCGGGCCGGGCACCAACACCTACATTCTGGGCCATGAGCGGTTTACGGTGATCGATCCGGGGCCGGTGAACGAGGCCCACATCGAGCGGATTCTGGAGCTGACCGGCGGGGTGGTGGATCAGGTGCTGGCCACCCATACCCATATGGACCATTCGCCGGCGGCCCGGGTGCTGAAGGAACGTACCGGGTGCCGGGTGTTCGGCTGGCCTGCACCGGATGCGCCCAGCCACGACAAGGCCTTCGCCCCGGACGATGAACCGGGGCATGAGGACCTGATTGTTACCGAGGCCGGGGTTCTGAAGGTGTTGCACACGCCCGGCCACGCTTCGAACCATCTGTGTTTTCTGTTGCTGGAGCAGGAGTTGCTGTTCTCCGGCGACCACATCATGCAAGGCTCAACAGTGGTGATCAATCCGCCGGATGGCGATATGAAGGCGTATGTGGAGTCTCTGTACGAACTGCTGGAAGAGCCGGTACGGTTTATTGCCCCCGCCCACGGCTTTCTGATGGGCCAGCCGGAGGCGGTGATTGATTATCTGATCACCCACCGGTTGTCACGGGAACACAAGATCTTCCGGGCGCTGGAAGCCCTGGCACCGGTTTCCCTTAAAGATCTCACCGCCAAGGCCTATGACGATGTACCCGCGGCCATTCATGGCCTGGCAGCCCGCTCGGCTTTAGCGCATTTACTGAAGCTGGAGGCCGAGCACAGGGCGTTCCAGGCCGATGGCCTCTGGCATACCGTGCACCCGGATTGACGGCCTGGCTACTTCTTGGCGATCACCCAGACCGCGTGAACAATGCCGGGGATGTAGCCCAGAATGGTCAGCAGGATGTTGATCCAGAAATGCTTGCCGATACCAACCTGCAAAAAAACTCCTAACGGCGGTAACAGAATCGCAATCAGAATTCGCAAAAGGTCCATACAGTTATCTCCCTGGTCAGCGTATAACGGTTCATATCATTGCAAGATAGCACTGTTATACACAACAGGCCGGCCAATATCCGGCCCTAAATCATGAAAGTGGCATTAAAGCTTCGTCACGGCGGTATTCATGACACCCCGCGGGCCCTATGCTTGGGCCGATTGGTCAAGGTACTTGAGGACTTATGCTGTTTCCCAAACGCGACTACTCCGCAAACCGCACTCTGCTCACCTGTTTTTTGCTGGCGCTGGTGCCAATGGGCGCTGGTGCTAATGCCGGCAGCTCTCCGACCGGTGCGGCGATGCCGGCTCCACTGATCGCGCAGCTCGCGGAAGATGAAAATGTCGAAGATGTGGTTCAGTCCGAGCCGCGCAAGATTGCCCCCAACGTCGACTTGAAGAAAGTGGCGCCCATGCCGGAACCGGAGCCAGAATCGGAATCGGAACTGGCGGGGCCCGAACCGGTACCCTCGGAAACCTTCACCCTGCTGGGCAAGGAAGTCTTGCCCGGAACCTCTACCCGCTTGGCATGGTCCCCTAATATCCAGATTGCCGGGCTGTCCCAGACCACGCCGGTTCTGGTGGTAAACGGTGCTCACACCGGCCCCACCCTGTGCCTGACCGGCGCGATTCACGGTGACGAACTGAACGGTATCGAAATTGTGCGCCGGGCCATGTACGACCTGGACCCGGCCAAGCTGAGCGGCCGCGTGGTGGGGGTTCCCATCGTCAACCTGAGCGGTTTCCAGCAGGGCAGCCGTTACCTGCCAGACCGGCGAGACCTCAACCGGTACTTCCCCGGCCGCCCCGACGGTACCCTGGCAGACCGGATTGCCCATTCCCTGTTCACCGATGTAATCGGCCACTGCGACATGCTGGTGGATATCCACACCGGTTCCCTCAAGCGTACCAACCTGCCCCAGCTGCGGGCCGATATGAACAACCCGGAAGTGGCCGAGTTCACCCGGGGCTTTGATCGCATGGCGGTGGTGCACAGCAGCGGTTCACCGGGCATGCTGCGCACGGCTGCGGTCAACGCGGGCATTCGCGCGGTAACCCTGGAAGCGGGTGAATCGCTGCGCATCCAGGAACACCAGATTGAAGCCGGCGTAAACAGCCTCAACAGCCTGATGGAAAAACACGGCATGATTTCCCGGATGTTTGTCTGGGGCGATCCGCAGCCGGTTTACTACGACTCCACCTGGATTCGCGCCCAGCATGGCGGCATTCTGTTCAGCGATGTGGATCTGGGTGACCGGATTTCCGAGGGTGAAATCCTCGGCTACGTGGCCGACCCGATCACCAACGAACAATACCCCATCCGCTCGAATTCCAACGGCCGGGTAATCGGTATGGCGGTAGACCAGGTGGTGATGGCCGGCTTTGCCGCCTACCACATTGGTACGGAGGCAGAAGTACCGGGAGAGTAGTATGCTAGGCGTTTGATGCACTGACCCCAAGGACACCCCGTGGCTGCAGATAACGCCGGCATGCTGTCGAAAATTCCGGGCCTGGCCTATATCGGCCTGGTGCTGACGCCGCTGTTCTGGGCTGGCAACGCCGTGGTGGCCCGGGGCACGGTCGAGCACATTCCGCCCTTGTCTATGTCGTTCTGGCGCTGGGTACTGGCGCTGGCCATTATCCTGCCGTTCGGCTTACCCGGCATCTGGCGCCACCGGCAGGTCATTCGTCAGCGCCTCGGGTCCATGATTGCACTGGCCACCTTCAGCGTTGCCGCTTTCAATTCCCTGCTCTATGTCGCGGCCATGACCACGACAGCCACCAACATCGCGCTGATCAACGCCACCATTCCGATTTTTGTCGCGCTACTGGCCTGGCTGTTGTTGGGTGACCGGACCCGCCCGATTCAGATACTGGGCATTGCCATGGCCCTGGCCGGCATTCTGTGCGTGATTGCCCGCGGAGATCTGTCGGTGCTGACCGGCCTGCAGGCCCAGCCCGGAGACCTGGTAATGGTGGCGGCGGTGTTCAGCTGGGGCCTGTTCTCGGTACTGCTGCGCCGGCAGGCGGTGCCACTGCCGGCACTGACCTTCCTCACCACGCAGATCCTGCTGGGTACCCTGATTCTCGCGCCGGTCTACCTGCTGGACTTTCTGTTCTTCAGCGGCGGCTTTACCCTGTCAAAAAGTACCGCCCTGCCTCTGATCTATTTCGCGATTTTTCCGGGCATTCTGGCCTATGCGTTCTGGAACCATGGCGTACACAGCATTGGCCCTGCCCGGGCTGCCATTTTCATGTACCTTACGCCGGTTTATGCCTCTGTACTGGCGGTTGTTTTCCTCAGGGAAAACCTCAGCCTGTTCCATCTGCTGGGTGGACTGCTGATACTCGGAGGCCTGATACTGGCGACCCGAACCGGCCGGCGCCTGCACCGCCAGCCTGTCACTGCACTGGATAAAGGAGAGCCGAATGACTAGGCAGACCACCTCTACACATTCCTGGCCGGCCATCATTGCCCTGATGCTGGCCGCTCTTTCCCTGAACGTCGCGGCAGCCCCCTGCGACCCGGACGAGTCCAAATGGGTGCCCTCCCGCTATTACCCGGCCGGAGCCGTGGTTCACCATGACGGCGAGTGGTACCAGTCCCGGAAGCTACACGAGGGCCTGGAGCCAGGCATTACTTTTGACTGGAAACAGCTGGATTCCGCACCGGAATGCTCCGGCGAGGCAGCTTCCCCGGCCCCGATCGACAAGTCCGACGCAAAAACCGGGCAATCTGCTCAGGCAGGTACGGTCACTGAAAGCCCGGATTCACCAGCCCCGGAATCGTCCAGTGACAACGAACTGTGCGAGCAGCCCGACCAGTGGCTGTTCTCAGTGAGCTACACCGTGGGCAGCGAAGCCAGCCATGGTGGCAAGATCTGGAAGGCGATCCGCCCGACCACCGGCGATATGCCCGGGATGAATACGCCGCCGCGCTGGCAACTGGTTGAAGATCACTGCGCTCTGGAATCTCAGCTGCCCTGACCGGGCGGCTGAAGGGCCGCCTCAATACGGTCGAAGATCTGCGACAATACCGCCCTCGGGCAGCCGATGTTCAGCCGCATGAAGCCACTGCCCTGGCTGCCGAAACTGAGCCCCGGATTGAGGCCGACCCCTGCTTGCTGCACGAAAAAGCGTTTCAGGGCCGTGTCGTCCAGCTTCAGTCCCCGACAGTCTAGCCAGATCAGGTAGGTGCCCTCCGGCGCCGAGGTGCGGATGCCCGGCAGCCGGCGGTTAACTTCCTGCACCAGGAAATCGCGATTACCCTGCAGATAGGCCATCAGATCATCCCGCCAGGGACCGCCATGGCGATAGCCTGCCTCGAACCCGGCGATGCTGAACGGGTTGCACTGGGGCAGGTGCAGCCTGTCGAACACCGATTTCATGGCTTTGCGGCGCTCCGGATCCGGAATCACCAGGGCCGACAGGCCCAGACCCGGCATATTGAAGGTCTTGCTCGGCGCCACCGCCGTAATCAGCGCATCATCCCCGTCGGCCAGGGTCGCCAACACCCGATGAGCGGGCTTGTCAGGATAGGTAAGATCGCAGTGAATCTCGTCGGACAGCACCACCAGGCCATGGCGGCGCGCGATGTCCAGCACCTGAACCAGTTCCGCCTCGCGCCAGACCCGCCCTACCGGATTATGGGGTGAACACAGCAGCAACACTTTAGCCTCCGGCTGGGCGGCGCATTGCTCCAAATGCTCCAGATTCATGCGGTAGTCACCGGTTTGGTCTGCCACCAGCGGATTTTCAATCACGGTCCGACCGGTATCCCTGACCGAGCTGAAAAACGGCGGATACACCGGCGGCTGGATAATCACGCCTTCTTCCGGTTGGGCAAAGGCCAGGCATGCGGCATTCAGGGACGGCACCACACCGGGCGCCATGACAATCCAGTCTCGCTGGATGAGCCAGCCATGACGGCTTTCAAACCACTGGATCATGGCCTCATAAAGGCTTTCCGGGAACAGGGTATAGCCATACACCGGATGCTGCGCCCGCTCGGTCAGCGCACGGGTAACCGCTTCCGGAGCCGGAAAGTCCATATCGGCAACCCACGCCGGAATCACGTCTTCACGGCCGAATACCGCCTTGCGGGCGTCGAACTTGACCGAGCAGGTGTGTTCTCTGGCAATGGGCTGATCGAATTTACTGCCGTTCATGGGGGCTCCGCTTGCTGTCTCCGTGAGAACGCTATTGTGGTGGTCCGGTGCCGGCGCCGCAACCGGCGGCTTGGCTCCGGCTTTGGTCGAAGAGCCACGAATTTCGCTTGCCCAATCCACCCGATACTTGCGAACCTAACGGATTAATCGCCTGCGTTGACCAATACAATAATCGGAGCCCTTCCATGATTGGCCAGATTCTATCCACCATGCTGCCGGTATTTCTGATTGCCGGCTGCGGCGCCTTGTACGGGCGTTACCGGACACCGGATATTCAGGGCCTGAACGTGCTCAACATGGAACTGTTCGTGCCCATGCTGGTGTTTGCGGTACTGGCCGACCAGCAGGCGCCCTTGCAGGAATACGGTTGGCTGGCCCTCGCCGCCACAGTGGTGGTTCTGGGTTCTGGTGTGATTCTGTATCCGGTGGCCAAGCTGCTGAAGCTGAACCTGAAAACCTTCCTGCCACCGATGATGTTCAACAACTCCGGCAACATGGGCATTCCGATTCTGGTGCTGGCCTTTGGCGAAGCGGCACTGCCGGCCGCCATTGTGCTGTTTATCGTGGAAATGCTGCTGCACTTCTCGGTGGGTCTGTACATGCTGGACCCCCACACCTCCATCATCCGCCGGCTGCGGTTGCCCATTGTGTTCGCCAGCATCGCCGGCCTGGCGGTGAATCTCAGCGGGATTTCCCTGCCGGGTTGGCTGCTGGAAACCCTGAACATGCTTGGCGGTGTGTGCATTCCACTGATGCTGTTTGCCCTGGGCGTCCGCATGCTGGATGTCGATTTCAGCGACTGGAAGCTGGGGCTGATCGGCGCCATCGCCTGCCCCGCCAGCGGTCTGCTGCTGGCCTGGCCAATGATCGCCATGCTCGACCTGCCGGGGCTTCAGGTCGCCAGCCTGTGGGTGTTTGCGGCACTGCCGCCGGCGGTACTGAACTACATGGTGGCAGAGCAGTACAAGCAGGAACCTCACAAGGTGGCATCGCTGGTATTATTGAGCAACCTCGGCAGCCTGGTGGTGATGCCGGTGGTGCTCGGCCTGGTGTTTGCCGCCGGCTACGTATAAACGGGTTTCAACCCACGATTTCGACTTACCAGGTACGGTATTCCATGTCTGAAGCAGTAGCGGTTGTTCGCGCCTCCCGCCCCAATTTCCTGGTTCTGGCACCGCTGTGTGTCGCGCTCGGGCTGGCCGTGGCCTGGCAACAGGGTGAACCACCCGCCCTGCTGGATACCCTGCTGGTGTTCATCGGCGCGATTCTGGCCCATGCCGCCGTTAACCTGCTGAACGAGTACGAAGACTTTGTCTCGGGCCTCGACCTGACCACCAGCCGCACGCCGTTTTCCGGCGGCAGCGGAGCCCTGCCGGAAACTCCGTCGGCGGCCAGAAGGGTGCTCTTTGCCGCCCTTGGCACCCTGGCTCTGGTGATTGCCATTGGCCTGTACTTTCTATGGCTGCGCGGCCTGCCCATGTTTGTGCTCGGCGCCGCCGGCGTAATGCTGGTACTCACCTACACCCGCTGGATTACCCGCTCCCCCTGGCTGTGCCTGCTGGCCCCCGGTATCGGCTTTGGCCCGGTGATGGTGCTGGGTGCACTGATTGCCCTGGGCGCCCGTCTGGATGCCACCGCACTGGTGTGCGCCGGCGTCGCCCTGCTGCTGGTGAGCGAGCTGCTGCTGATCAACCAGATCCCCGATGCCGAGGCCGACCGCAAAGCCGGCCGCCGGCACCTGGTGATCACCCTGGGCCCCCGCGCCGCCAGCAAGCTGGTCGCAGCACTGTTGTTGGGCAGCTTCGGGCTTATTGCCACTGCCGCCTGGCTCAACCTGATACCAGCCTGGAGCCTGCTGGCGCTGCTGCCACTGCCCATTGCACTGTGGCTGAGCCGGCAACTGCCAGCGTGCCTGGATAACCCCGCCGCGCTGAATCAGGTACTCGGTGCCAACGTCGCCGTACTGCTGTCCACCCTGGCCTTGCTGGTGCTGGGCATCAGCCTCTGAAAGCCGGTGGTTTCACTTGCAACTGACTGATCTATAGCCGATGGTTAGGGGCAAACATTTTGATATGGAGATCTGTTGATGAGTGTCCTGCTTCTGGTTCTCAGTGCCCTGGTGCTGATCTATTTCAGTATCGGTGGCAAAACCGCCGCGATCGTGATGTCCGTCACCACCCTGATCGGGGTCGCTAACGACGATTGGCACATCCTCAGCTTTCTGGTTGGCGGTATCCTGCTGGCACTGGCCCTGTTGATCACCCTGCCCGGAGACCTTCGCCTGGACAAGTTCAGCCGGCCATTGCTGGGCTGGGTCCGCAGCCGCTTGCCCAAGCTGTCGTCCACCGAACAGGAAGCCCTGGCCTCCGGCTCTGTAGACTGGGACGGCGAACTGTTCTCCGGCAAGCCGGAATGGAACAAGCTGCTGGACGCCGCCCCCGCGCACCTGACCAGTGAAGAGCAGGCATTTCTCGACGGCCCGGTGGAAGAACTGTGCCAGATGCTGGACGACTGGCAGATCACCCACGAACACTACGACCTGCCCGAAAAAGCCTGGAAATTCATCCGTGAAAACGGCTTCTTCGGCCTGGTCATTCCCAAGGAAGACGGCGGCCTGGGCTTCTCCAACACCGCCCATTCCGAAATCGTGATGAAAATCTCCACCCGCAGCGTATCGGCGGCAGTCACCGTGATGGTGCCCAACTCCCTCGGCCCGGGCGAGCTGCTGATGCACTACGGCACCGACGACCAGAAGCAGAATTACCTGCCGCGCCTGGCCGGTGGCGAAGAGATTCCCTGCTTTGCCCTCACATCGCCGGTGGCCGGCTCCGACGCCGGCGCGATTCCGGATAAAGGCATCGTCTGCAAGGGCGAATGGAACGGCAAGGAAGTACTGGGCCTGAAGGTCACCTGGAACAAGCGCTACATCACCCTGGCCCCGGTGGCGACCCTGATCGGCCTGGCCATCAAGGTGTATGACCCGGAAAAACTGCTGGGCGGCGACGATGACATTGGCGTGACCTGTGTGCTGGTACCCCGGGATACCGACGGCGTACACGCCGGCGCCCGCCACCTGCCCATGAACACGGTATTCATGAACGGCCCCACCTGGGGCAATGAAGTCTTTATTCCCATGGAACAGGTCATCGGCGGCCAGGACATGCTCGGCAAGGGCTGGAAAATGCTGCTGGAATGCCTGTCCATCGGCCGCTCCATCTCCCTGCCAGCCCTCGGCACCGGTGCCGGCAAACTGGCCAGCCTGGCTACGGGGTCGTACGCCTACACCCGGGAACAGTTCGGCCGCTCCATCAGCCAGTTTGAAGGCGTGCAGGAAGCCCTGGAACCCATTGCCGGCTACACCTACATGATGGACGCAGCCCGCCTGCTAACCGCCGGCATGCTGGACCGGGGCGTACGGCCTTCCGTGCCCTCTGCCGTGCTGAAATACCGCAACACCGACCTGATGCGGGAAGTGATCAACCACGCCATGGACGTAGTAGCCGGCCGCGGCGTGATTACCGGCCCCCGCAACTTCCTGGCCCGGGCCTACCAGGCCGTGCCCATCGGCATTACCGTGGAAGGCGCGAATATTCTGACCCGCAGCCTGATGATCTTCGGCCAGGGCGCCATCCGCTGCCATCCGTTTATCGTCGAAGAAATCGAAGCGGCCGGCATGGAAGACGAAGACAAGGCTGCCAAGAAATTCGACGGCATCTTCTACCGCCACCTGGCCCACACCACCCGCAATGCCCTGCGTGCACTCGTGCTGGGCCTGAGCAAGGGCTGGCTGGAAACCGCGCCACGCCACGGCGACATCGAGAAATACTACCGCCAGCTGGGCCGTTTCTCTGCGGCCTTCGCCCTGATGACCGACGTCACCCTGCTTACCGTCGGCGGTGGCCTGAAAGCCCGCCAGCGCCTGTCTGGCCGCATGGCCGACTGCCTGGTGCAGCTGTACTACGCCACGGCGGTGATCAAGCAATGGCACGAAGAAGGCTACCCGGACGATCAGCGAGACCTGGTGGAATGGTGCCTGCAAACCTGCCTGCACGACCTGCAGAACTCCATGCGCGAAGCCATCATCAACTTCCCGGTCCCGGCCCTGCGCTGGCCGCTACGGTTGCTGGTGTTCCCGCTCGGCGCCACCGGCCTGAACGGCCCGGATGACAAACTCGGCGCGAAGGTGGCGGCGACCATTGTGAAAGACACGCCGGTACGCCAGCGCATCAGCCGGGGTACCTTCATCAACATGGATCCGGACGATCCTCTGGGGCGCGTTCTGAACGCCTACAAGCTGGCCAACGAAACCGCCGACATGCGCCAGCGCCTGCACGAAGCCATCCGCAGCCGCGACGAAGACGAGCTGGACGGTATCGCCCTGTTGATGGGGCATCAGCGCAAGGAGCTGGTGGACTGGGCCTGTGCCCAGGGTATCGTAACAGCCGACGAGTGCCCGAAGCTGGAAGAAGCCCTGACGGCCCTGTACGACGTGATCCGCGTAGATGCGTTTGATGCTGATGGCCTGAAAGCACTGGCTAAAGCGGCTACCGGTAAGCGTAAAGTTGTCGAGCGGTCTTCGGAGTAGGATTACTTGTTTTAGGTGGAGGTCAAACCTTGGCGGGCAGGCCTCCCAAAAACCGCTCCTTCGGCACATCCATGTGGCGCTTCTGCTCCGCCATCCATGGCTCCGCACATTTTTGGGAGGCCTGCCCGCCAAGGTTCTCCCCATGCTTTCTGCAACCCTCCACATAAATCCCGGCGCAACCACGCGAACTGCACAAGGCATAGCTGAACAGGGCGGGCGAGCCTTTCCAGAAATTTGTGGAGCCATGGATGGCGGAACATAAGCGCCCATGGAAGGCTAGAGCGCTTTCTGGAAAGGCTCGCCCGCCCTGTTCAAAGCACCGAAGCAGCAGGCTAGGAGGATCACTCCCCCCGAAGCCCACCCCGAATTGCCTCGTCAACCAACCACCGGCGTAACGTCTGAATCCCACGTTCCCGCCGGCGGCTGGTCTTCCAGGCAAAGTAGAACTTATCGCCGGTCACCACCGAATGGGTCGGTAAACGAACGAAGTCTTCGGAATCCTTCCGGGTACTCAGCATATAGTCGTTGGTCAGGGCGATTCCCTGATGGAACCGCGCAGCTTCCAGCGCCAGCAGCATGTGGCTGAAATGCTGAACACGGGCAGCAGACGGCAACGGCTGCTCCACATCCCGAAACCACGCCTGCCAGTCACCGGCGGGTTTGTCGAAGATGCTGTGGGTCGATAACAACGGAAAGCGCGCGATATCCTCCGGCGACACCGGACTCTCATCCCGCCCCTCCGGCTCTGCGTCACGCCCCAGCTCCCGCCGGATGCGCTGCCAGTAATCCTGGCTGCACACCGGAAACAACCGCTCCGTGTACAAATGCTCATAGCTGTAGGCCGGCGCCGTGGTGTGGATGGTGATAAAACAATCCGCCACCCGATCCGACAACACCGGGTTCTCGCTGCTCATCTCCAGAGCCAGGTCGATCTGCGGGTGCAACCGCTGCAAATCCGGCAACCGCGGCACCAGCCAGCGCACCGCAAACGAACTGAACACCGACAACCGCAACCGGGACTCTTCATGCCCCAGCAACTGTTCACTCGCCCGTTCAATCTGCAACAAGGCGGTGCCAATCGCATCAAAGTACTGCCGGCCTTCGTCGGTCAGCGTCACCGTACGGCCTGAACGCCAGAACAGCCTTTCGCCCAGATAAGTCTCCAGCTGTTTGATCTGGTGACTGACCGCACTCTGGGTGATGGCCAGTTCCTCGGCGGCAGCCGAAAAGCTGTTCAGCCGGGCAACGGCTTCGAATACGGGGAGGGCTTTGAGTGGGGGTAGTCTCATTGACGCCAGCTATCTATTTTTCTAATGACTGTTCAATAATGATCATTTTATCGGATAGTAGCACTTCATTAGACTCACCACAGAATTTCGCGGATCAGTCCGGGTTGTCCCTCCGAAAATGTTCGTAGCCATGGATGGCGGAGACAAGCGTACAGGGATGTACTCGCAGCGGTTTTCGGAGGGACAACCCGGACTGATCCTGCCACCAAACTATGAAGGCTGGATAAAGGAAGGAAGCCCCAAAGTGTCAGGCAAAACCGTCAACAGCGCCATTCTGCTGCTGGTCATCGGCAACGCCATGGCCATACTATCGGACGTCTTCATCAAACTAATGGACCCCGGCGCCCCCGTCTTCCAGTTCGCCTTCCTGCGCTGCGTACTCACCCTGGTGTTCCTGCTGCCGCTGGCCCGCAAACTCGACACAGGCAACCTCTTCGGCGGCCTGAAAGTCCACGCCATCCGTGCCCACATCCACCTGGTCGGCATCGTATGCATGGTGATCGCCCTCACCAACCTGCCGCTGGCTACCGCCAACGCCCTGTTCTACGCCGCGCCGATACTGGTGATGGTGCTGTCGGCCGTATTCTTCCGGGAAAAACTCACGCCCCTGAGCGTCACCGCCGTATTCAGCGGCTTTGCCGGCATCATCGTGATACTGCGCCCGGTGGAGTTCAACTGGGCCGTCATCGCTGCCCTGGGCTCAGCCTTTGCCCTGGCCATCAACGCCGTCATGGTGCGCCAGCTGCCGAAAGAACAAACCACCGTGCACAAGCTGTTCCTGAACTACCTGCTGATCATACCGGCCGCAGCCGCACTGGCATTCTGGGAAGGGGCAACGTGGAACCTGCAGATCCTGGTCAGCGCCGCCGGCTCGGCCCTGTTCATCCTGGGTTACAACATCACCGTCTTGCTGGCCTATCGGCAGGTGGATGCCAACCAGGTCACCAGCGCCGAATACACCGGGCTGATCTGGGCGGTGGCCATTGGCTGGATCTGGTTTGGTGAGGTGCCGGACCTGTGGTTCCTGGCCGGCAGCATGATGATCGTGGTGCCGCTGGTACTGATCGGCCTGCGGCACCGGCGGCGTTCACCGGCCCGGGGCTTTAACCCCGCCAGCCGGGAAACACCGCAGAAAGAGCTGGACCCCGGGTTCAGCGGGTCTGCTCAATGATCGCCTGGGTATCGCGGATAATCCGCGCTACCCGATGCTCCGGCGGCAGACGGTCGTCGTAGCCGTAGCTGGTGCGGTATCCGTTCCGGTAATCGTCACGATACCGGTAGTGATCGTGGCGGTCCCGGTACTTTTCCTGTTTGTAGCGCGCTTTTTGCCGCTTCTCCCAGTATTTTCGATCATGGTCCCGGCTGTAGTGCCGGTCGCCGCGATGATCGCGGTCCCGCCATTCCGAGCGCAGGTACTTCTTCTGGTGCCCCGGCGGCAGCGCCTTGCCCCGTTCCAGCTGTTTCTGGATGCCCGGCGGGTGGCCATGGCCACGGTAGCCGTCTGCCTGTGCCAGGCCGGCAAAGCCCAGGGCGACAATCAGGGTACTGCTGATCAGTAGTCGTTTCATGATGACTCTCCCATCTGTTGACCGACTGAAACCATGCTATACGGAAACTTTCCGTGAAGCCTTGCCGTCAGATTACCTAACAGAAGGGTGTTGTCAGGGCCCGAAGGGCGAATTTGCACAAGCTTTACACCGGTTGACGTTTAACGGTCCTTAACCGCGACAGGTTCGCTGCCAAGCAGGTGCGTTTCTATCGCAAAGGTATGCACACAGTCGTCGCCCAATGCCCGCAAAGACTCCGCCAGCCGCAGCAGATACTCGGAATTCGGGCCACTGGGCCCGGCGGCAGCGGCAATCTGGGCGGCGATATCCGCTTCCGGGGCCTCGCCCAGAAACGCCTCGTTATCCTCCGTGGCGATGTACACCAGCCCCTCGGCGTGGCTGCCGTCGTCGAAGGTCATGGTGGTACTGAAGCGCAGGTAGCCGTTCTTTTCCCGCACATCCAGGTACTCGAACACATTGGGCGATACCCGGTAGGCCATGCCTTTGCATCGTGCTCCGGGCTGCTCAATCAGGGTGACCACCCGCCCCGGTGCTTCCGGTGTGCCCCGATGGTCGTGGGAACCCTGCCAGAACCGCCGCGCCCAACCGCGAATAGTAGCCGGGCGTTGTTCCAGAAACGGGAAATCCACCTTGTAAATCAGCGAGCCATAGCCAAACAGCCATACCGATTCGATACCCTCAAAGTTGTACCGGGCCCGATTGTGGTCGATAGTATTAGCAGTCATTCCTGTCCTGACATATCCGGGAGACGTTTCAATTGCAGGTTTTTCATTCAATCCGGCTGGCGCTTCTGGCCAGCTTTGCCGGCTGGCTCATCCAGTGTCCGGTTAGCGCAGCCGAGCCGGACAGCCAGCCAATCCCCACCTACAGCGCGGTGGTTCAGGATATCGATTACTATCCCATCTACAAGGCTGATTTAGCCAGTAACGAGTATTCCGGTTACCTGCGGGACCTGATGGATGCCTTTGCTGCGGCCGAGGGTATCCGCTTCGAGTACACGGTGCGGCCGGTGCGCCGGATGATCTGGGAGTACACCCGGGGCCTGTATGACTTCGCCCTGCCCGATCACCCCAACTGGAACAAATCCGAAAAACTGGGCATGGAGCTGAGCTATTCGCCGCCGCTGCTGCACTTTGCCGATGGCCTGTACGTGTTGCGGGAAAACGCCGGCATCACCCGGGAGCAGATGGCCGACTACGGCACCATACACGGCTTTACCCCGTGGAAATTCCAGGACCGGATCGACCAGGGCAATGTTGAACTGATTACCGCGTCATCGCCGGAAAACCTGGTGCTGATGGCGCTGGCCGGTCGGGTAGAAGTGATCAACCTGGCGGCGCCGGTGGCGGAGTACCATTTCCGCAACCTGGACGCGACAGGGCGCTTTGAAACCGCGGCCCACCTGCTGCCGGTCAGCCTCAGCAGCTACCATCTGTCATCTGCCCGGCACCCGGACATCATCAACGCACTGGCCGATTTTCTTGAGCAAAACCCCGAAATCCCACAGCAACTGCAGGAAAAATACCGGTTTCCGGCCTTACCCTCAGGCGACTGAGGCCATAAACCCGGCAATACCGGTCAGAACAATTTCCGCCGCCATGGCCGAGAGAATCAGGCCGCTGATCTTCGACATGATGTTCAGGCCGGTCTTGCCCAGGGCTTTTTCCAGGTAGCTGGACAACCTCAGCAATACCGCCAGGATCAGCAAGCCGGACACCAGCCCCAGCAAACCGCCCGCCACTTCCGGCACGGCCTTGAGTTCCGCCCCGTAAACCAGGATGGCACCAATCGTTGCCGGGCCGATCATCACCGGAATGGCCAGGGGCACCACGGCGATGTCATCGCGATCTTCGTCCGGCAGGCCGGTGGCGTGGTTGCGGGTGCCGCTGTTCACCAGGCTGATAGCGGTGAGGAACAGCAGGCTGCCGGCCCCGATGCGGAACGAGTTCAGGGTAATGCCGATGGCATTGAACAGCAGCGGGCCGGCAAAGAACAGGATCACCCCCAGAATAAACGCCGACACACAGGCCCGGCGGATGATCGACGCCTTCTCGGCTGCCGGTAACCCCCGGGTAAGCGCCAGGAACATGGTGACCACGAAAAACGGCGCCAGCAGGAACAGGAAGCGAATGGTGCTGCTGAGGTAGGTCGAGAAAAACGTTTCAAGCATTGAGGCAAATCCGGCACAGGTTTAAAGCCGGTAAGCATAGCGCCGGTTTGCCGGTTCTGCCGTAAGGAAGAGAACCTATGATGGGTGTTCAGCGCTTCTTGATGGATGGTTTGCGGGGCTTTCCGGGTTTCGACGGTTTGCCCTTCGGGCCGGAGCCGCGTCCACCCGCTTTCGGACCGTTACCGGGCTTGCCGCCCGGGCGCTTTCCGGGCCCGCTGCCGGGGCCTTTGCGGCCTTTGCCTGCGGGGGCTTTTCCGCCAGGCTTTGCTCCGGCCCTGGCCGGCTTACCACCAGGACCCGGGCGGCCACCCTTCGCTGCGGCAGGCTTTTTACGGGGCTTGTTACCGGCCGGCTGCGAGGCCTCCGACGACGAATCCCGGATGGCGTCGAACAGCACCGCCAGTTCCTGTTCAGTGAGATCCCGCCAGGCCCCAACCGGCAGCCCCTGCAGGCTGACGTTCATGATCCGCACCCGCTCCAGCCGAGTGACCTCGTAGCCAAAATGCTCGGCCATGCGGCGGATCTGGCGGTTCAGGCCCTGTACCAGGATGATGCGGAACACAAACCGGGAAACCTTCTCGACCTTGCAGCGCTTGGTCATGGTGCCCAGGATTGGCACGCCGTTACTCATGCCCTCGACGAATTCCCGGGTGACCGGCTTATCCACCGTCACCAGGTATTCTTTCTCGTGGTTATTACCGGCCCGCAGGATCTTGTTCACCAGGTCGCCGTTACTGGTGAGGAAAATCAGCCCCTGGGAGTCTTTATCCAGCCGGCCGATGGGGAAAATCCGCTCGCTGTGGCCGACAAAGCGCTGGATATTGTCTTTCTCGGCGCTGTCGGTGGTGCTGACGATGCCCACCGGCTTGTTCAGGGCGATAAAGACCAGATCTTCTTCATCCCGGGGTTCCACCACCTGGCCGTTCACCTTCACCACATCGCCCGGCAACACCTGATCGCCCACCTGGGCCCGGCGGCCGTTGATGTGAACATTACCCTGCTCGATGTAGCGGTCAGCATCCCGGCGAGAGCACATGCCGCTCTCGCTGATGTATTTGTTCAGTCGGGTGGAGGTTCTGGTGTTCATGGAGCCCTGCCGGATGCCTGGAAATGGGATAACTCACGGTCGAATGCGGGCATCATCCCACCGGGTGGCCGCTACGGCAACCGGCAAACCGCGGTTCGCCCCCGAACTACCCCAGCATTATCTGGAACTTACACCAGCATTAGACTAAAGAATTAGGTAGTTTCACTAACACTGTTAAGCATGCTTTCTTGTTTCGCTGTTAGAATACGGCGCTTTTCTGTTCGCCCCATTGCCGACAAGGTCAGAAACCGGGGCCGTTAACCGCATAACAAGAGGTGGATCATGTCGACCGAATCCAGGATTCGTTGCCCAAAACTTAGCAAACGTATTATGAGTGCCCGAGACGCTGCCAGCCTGATCCCCTCCGGCGTGAACGTAGGCATGAGCGGCTTTACCGGCGCGGGCTACCCGAAAGCCGTGCCCCAGGCCCTGGCCGAGCACATCCGTGACCACCGCGCCCGTGGCGAGAACTTCCGCATCAGCGTATGGACCGGTGCCTCCACCGCCCCGGAACTGGACGGCGCGCTGGCCGAAGTAGACGGCATTGAAATGCGCCTGCCCTACCAGAGCGATCCCACCTGCCGCCAGAAGATCAACGAAGGCAAGATGGAATACATGGATATCCACCTGTCGCACGTGGCCCAGCACGCCTGGTCCGGTTTCTTCGGCAAGCTGGATATTGCCGTCATCGAGGTGGTAGGCATTACGGAAGATGGTCGGCTGATTCCGTCGTCGTCCATCGGCAACAACAAAACCTGGATTGACCAGGCCGACAAGGTCATCCTCGAAGTGAACCACGGCCAGAGTGCCGGCCTGGAAGGCATGCACGACGTCTATTACGGCACCGCATTGCCGCCGCGCCGCAAGCCGATTCCGATCACCAAACCGGACGAGCGCTTTGGTGAGAAGTACCTGATGTGCCCGCCGGAGAAAGTGATTGCGGTAGTGGAAACCAACTCGCCGGACCGCAACTCCCGTTTCAGCGACCCGGACGAAAACTCCCGTCGCATTGCCGGCCACCTGCTGGACTTCTTCGCCAGCGAAGTCGAAAAGAAGCGCCTGCCGGCCAACCTGCTGCCGCTGCAATCCGGCGTCGGCAACATTGCCAACGCTGTGATGGCTGGCCTGAACGAAGGCCCGTTCAACAACCTGACCGCCTACACCGAAGTACTGCAGGACGGCATGCTGGAGATGCTGAAATCCGGCAAACTGGCCAAGGCCTCAGCCACCGCCTTCTCCCTGAGCCCGGAAGCCAACCAGGAACTGGCCGACAACATCGATTTCTACCGGGACCGCATTGTGCTGCGGACCCAGGAAATCAGTAACCATCCGGAAGTGATCCGCCGCCTGGGCATCATTGCCATGAACGGCATGATCGAAGCCGACATCTACGGTAACGTGAACTCCACCCACGTGATGGGCACCCGCATCATGAACGGCATCGGCGGTTCCGGCGACTTTGCCCGTAACGGCTTCCTGTCGGTGTTCATGACCCCGTCGACCGCCAAGGGTGGCTCTATTTCCACGATTGTGCCGATGGTGTCCCACGTGGACCACACCGAACACGATGTGCAGATTGTCGTGACCGAACAGGGCCTGGCCGACCTGCGCGGCCTTCCGCCCCGCCAGCGGGCGCTGAACATCATCGAAAAGTGTGCGCACCCGGACTTCCGCCCGCGCCTGCGGGACTACTTCGAGCGCGCCTGCAACAGCGGCCGCGGCATGCACACCCCACACCTGCTGGAAGAAGCCCTGAGCTGGCACCACCGCTTCGAAGAAACCGGGCAGATGTAACCCGGTTTACAGGGCCAGCCACTGCGCTGGCCCTGTTGTAATGGTCAGCCGGCCAGTGCCGGCTCGCCACCCTGCTCCATCACCTCTTCTGCTTCACACACATACTGCTCGGCATCAAAGCGCCGGGTCTGCTGCCGGAACTGCCAGGTAAAGCCCGGCCACAGTGTGGTGTTCTTGCCGTTCGCGTTCACGTACCAGCTCTTGCAGCCGGTCTGCCAGACAGAATCCCCCAGCTTGGCGTGAATCGAGGCGTTGTACTGGCTGAAGGCGTCTTCTTTCACTTCCACGCTCTTCCAGCCCCGGTGCTGCATTTTCTTCAGGGCATCCAGCACGTACTGAACCTGGGATTCGATCATGTACACCATGGAACTGTGGCCGAGGCCGGTGTTCGGGCCCATCAGCATGAAGAAGTTGGGGAAGCCGGCCACCGTGGTGCCCTTGTAGGCTTCCGCACCCTCGCGCCAGGCATCCAGCAGGTCCTGGCCGCCACGGCCGAAAATCATGCCCCGGGGAATCGGCTCCTGGGCCTTGAAGCCGGTGCCGTAGACGATGCAGTCCACCTCACGCTCAGTGCCGTTGTTATCCACAATGGTGTTGCCTTTCACTTCACGGATGCCATCGGTGAGCACATCCACGTGATCCTGGTCCAGCGCCGGGTAGTAGTTGTTGGAGATCAGCACCCGCTTGCAGCCGAAGTGGAAATCCGGCGTGACTTTCTTGCGCAGCGCCTTGTCCTTGATCTGGTTGCGGATGTGGCGGCGGGCCTGCAGTTCACCGATTTTCAGGATGCGCGGGTTACCCACAAAGCCCAGCACCCGGGCTTCCAGCATCCAGTAAATGCTCTGACGGAAGGCATTCAGGGTTTGCGGGAACTTGCGGAACATCATCCGCTCCAGCGGGCGGATTTCCCGGTCCGGCTTGGGCATGATCCACGGCGGCGTGCGCTGGTACAGGTCCAGGTGGGCCGCATTCCTGGCAATCTCCGACACAAACTGGATGGCCGACGCGCCAGTGCCGATAACGGCCACCCGCTTGCCCCGGAAATCGTAGTCGTGATCCCAGTTCTGGGAGTGGAAGCGAGTGCCGGTGAAAGACTCCATACCCTTGATGTCCGGGTACGCCGGCGTGCTCAGGCCGCCCATGCCGGACACCAGCACCTCGGCGTGCAGTTTGCGGAATTTGGGCAGGGTTTTGTCACTGCGATCCTGTGAATCTCCTGGCTTGAGGCCCTGCTTTTCCATATAGGCCCAGAGTTCGGGGCTGTCGCAGGTTTCGATGGTCCAGGCACCGGTTCTTTCATCCCAGCGGGCACCGGCTACGTGGGTGTTGAGCTGGATGTGCTCCATCAGGCCGTACTTTTCCGCGCAGTGGCGCAGATAGGCTTTGATCTCCGGCTGGGTGGCAAACATCCGGCTCCAGTTGGGGTTCTGTTCGAAGGAGAAGGAGTACAGCGCCGATTGCACGTCGCAGGCGCAGCCGGGGTAGTGGTTTTCGTGCCAGGTGCCGCCGATGTCGTCGCTTTGTTCTAGGATCACAAAGTCGTGAAATCCTGCTTCTTTGAGTTTGATGGCCATGCCGAGGCCGGAGAAGCCGGTGCCGATGATGGCGATCTGGGCGGTTTGTGTCATTGCTGCACTCCTGTGTGGCCTGTTTGGGCCTTGCCTGTTGTTGTTTCGGTGGTCATCATGACCGGTAGACACATGTATACCGCCATGGGTAGACACTTGTATACTCCGGTTCGGGTGTTTGGCCTTGGGTGACAGATTGTTGGCCTGTGCGGCCCCAGTGTTGGGAGCGTGGGTTCGGCTGGCCTCTGGCTTCGGGGGGTTGGTTGGTTTGGGGGGAGGCTGTCCAAAAACCGCTCCTTGCGGCACCCCTACGGGGTCCGGCCCGCAATCACAGATTGCGGTCGCTCAGCTGTCGCATGAAGCTTCGCTTCATCAGCGCTCGGCTGAGCCCATGTGGCGCTT
>NZ_JBSXOP010000092.1:0-67234 GCF_056859535.1 Marinobacter sp. L-46 | reverse complement strand
GAGTTATTGTCAAATCTGGTGTATGACCATCAGGCAGCGTTCCTGCCAGATTGATCTTCCACCTGTATTCCATCCTGAAACTGCACGTTGTCCACGACCAGCTTCAGTTGGTCAAACCCCTTGATTCGCTTCCAGCGTTTCTGGGCGGACTGGAGCAGTTTGAACACCATCGATAACGTGGTGTCGCGGGAGCCGCAGGATCGGCTCCGTTTGGTTCTCAGCCGTACTGTGGCGAAGGTGGATTCAATCGGATTGGTGGTCCGCAAGTGAATCCAGTGAATCGCCGGGAAGTCATAGAAGGCCAGCAGCGCCTCCCGGTCCTTCTCCAGATTTTCCATGGCCTTCGGGTACTTGTCCCGGAACCGCCTCAGGGTGCTGTCGAACGCCTTGTGGGCGCTGTCTCGTGTCTCGGCCAGATAGATCTCGTGCAAGGCTGACTTCACCTTCGGCTGCATCGATTTTGGCAGCTTGTCCAGCACATTGGCGGTCTTATGAACCCAGCACCGCTGATGCCGGGTGTCCGGAAATACCTTGCTCAGGGCCTTCCAGAACCCCAGCGCACCATCACCAACAGCCAGCTTGGGCGAAGGCTCCAGGCCACGTTCCCGCAAATCCGTGAGCAGCTCTCGCCAACTGGCCTCGGACTCCCGGTGGCCGTCCTCGACAGCAACCAACTCCTTGTGGCCGTGCTCGGTCACGCCGATGATCACCAGCAGGCAGAGCCGGTCATCCAGGCGGACGTTGCTGTACACGCCGTCGGCCCACCAGTAGACGTAACGCTTCTGGCTCAGGTCTCGCCGCTGCCAGTCCTTATGCTCATCCAGCCACTTGGCCTTGAGCCGGGACACTGTGTTGGCCGACAGGCCATTGGCTTGTTCACCAACCAGCGCACTCAGGGCCTCCTGGAAATCACCGGAGGAAATACCTCGCAGGTAGAGCCAGGGAATCAGTTCCTCCAGGCTCCGGGCGCGCTTCAAGTAGGGTGGCAGCAGGTGGCTGTTGAAGCGAATACCGGAGCCACTGCGATCCCGGACTTTGGGAACCTGGACTTCTACGTCGCCGACGCCTGTCTGAACAGCGCGTTTGGGAAGGTGCCCATTACGCACCACAGCACGGCGGCCATCCGGCGTCTTGACGTCCGCGTACTGCTTCAACAGGCTCTCCAGCTCCGTCTCAACGGCCTGTGCGATCAGGTCCCGGGCACCCTGCCGGATCAACTCGTGCAACGGGTCGTTGCTGGCTACCTCTGGTTGTGAAAGAGCATGCAGGTTAGACTCGGACATGGCGTATCATTCCTCTGTTGGTTGTGATCTTGGCGGTGATCAACCAACAGGATACGCCACCCCTTCAGCCTGCTTCCATACACCAGAAATCACCATAACTCGAGAAATACTTATACCCGACGATAAAAACTATCATCGATTCTTATCAGAGGTTAAGCCAATACAAGAACAAATTAATAAGTTGCAGGACTACAACAACAAGCTCGCCCAAGCCCGCGACTTACTGCTACCAAAACTTATGAGCGGCGAGCTAACCGTGTAAATCAAGGAGTGAACATGAATCGAGCCCAAGCCCAACAATTACTACAAATCGCTCTGGCAAATCCTACTGCCGAATTCCGTGATGGTCAGTGGGAAGCCATTGATGCATTGGTGAATCATCGTCAGAAACTGCTGGTGGTTCAGCGTACTGGTTGGGGTAAAAGCTCGGTTTACTTTATCAGCACCAAAATCTTCCGCGATCGAGGTATGGGGCCAACCATTATTGTCTCTCCATTGCTGGCGTTGATGCGCAATCAAGTTGACGCGGCTGTTCGATTAGGGCTTGAAGCTGTTCGATGGGATTCAACGAACCGAGAAGAGCGGCCAAGTATACTTCGAAGACTTCAAGGTAACGAAATAGATGTGCTTTTCATCCACCCGAAACAGTTTTCCAATCAAGTATTTCTTGATGATGTGCTTGCGCCAATCTCCGATAGAGTGGGGTTGATGGTTGTTGATGAGGCGCACTGTATTTCTGACTGGGGGCATGACTTTATCCCGGAGTACCGGCTGATCGCCAACATCCTGCGTGGGTTACCGGCTAACACTGGCGTGCTGGGAACAACAGCCACTGCGAATGATCGGGTGGTGGCAGATGTTCAAACACAGCTCGGCGATATTCAGATCCACCGTGGCCCATTGATGCGGGAGAGCCTTGCGTTGCAAACCCTGATACTGCCCGATCAGGCGTCGCGTTTGGCCTGGCTAGCGCAGGTGATCCCTACTTTGCCGGGCACAGGCATTGTCTACACATTGACGGTGCGTGACGCTGAGCAAGTGGCTGAGTGGTTAAGCAATAACGGCATCGATGCTAAAGCTTATTACGGTAGCGTAAAGGCTGAGGGTTTTGAGAATAGCAATGAATACCGCCCGTATCTCGAGGAATTGTTGCTCAATAACCAATTGAAGGTTCTGGTGTCAACCACCGCTTTGGGTATGGGTTACGACAAGCCGGACTTGAGCTTCGTAATCCACTATCAGGCTCCAGGCTCTATCGTCGCTTATTACCAGCAGGTCGGCCGTGCTGGGCGTGGTATTGACTATGCCTTGGGCGTATTGATGTCCGGCGTGGAAGATCAGGATATTCACGAGTTTTTTCGAGATTCGGCCTTTCCATCAGAGGCCCAGGTTAATGAGATTTTGCAGTTGCTGGAACAGAGTGATGGCTTAACCCTCCGCAGGATTGAAGAGCAAACCAACCTGCGTCATGGCCAAATTGAAAAAGTGCTTAACCTTCTGAGTGTGGAAAACCCCGCTCCCGCAATTAAAGACGGCAGCTGTTGGTTTAGAACGCCCGTGCATTATCGAATGGATCATGCCCGCATTGCTCATTTGACGGGACAACGAGTACAGGAGTGGCAGGAGGTTCAGGCATATTTGGAAGATACTGGGTGTAAGATGACTTTTCTGCGTCGGGCGCTGGACGATCTCGACCCAACTCCCTGCGGTAAATGTTCATCTTGTCTAGGTCAGCTTGTGATCGATATACCGGTAGATCCTACCTTAGTGCATCGCGCGGGTACTTTCCTTAAACACGCGGAAATACATATCACACCCAACGTACAGGTGGCCTCCAATGCGTTTGTGGAATACGGCTTTAAGGGTAATCTGCCGCATGGGTTGCGTGCACAAGAAGGCCGTGTTTTGTCCCGTTGGGGGGATGCTGGTTGGGGGCGTACGGTTGCCGACAACAAACATGCTGGGCGCTTTAGTGATGACCTGGTAGAGGCCATGGCAGAAATGATTCTGCAACGGTGGCAGCCCAATCCCGCGCCACAGTGGGTGTGCTGTGTACCGTCACGTAATCATCCTGAATTGGTGCCTGATTTTGCCCGTCGCCTGGCCGCACGGTTAGGCCTTCCATTTTTAGATGCCGTAAGCAAAGTCAAAGATAACCAGCCGCAAAAAGGCCAGCAAAATCGCTTTCATCAATGCCGAAATCTGGATGGTGCGTTTGCAATCGAGCAGCCTGTGCCGGATGCGCCGGTTCTCTTGGTGGATGATATTGTGGATTCTGGCTGGACGCTGACGGTCATCGCCGCGCTCTTACAGCAAGCAGGCAGCGGTGTGGTCTATCCCGTTGCGCTAGCTTCTTCTTCGGTAAAAGATTCATGAACGTATCCAGCTTATTGTCACCCACGGCGCAAGCGACCTTGCTGCTGACGAGCTACTTTTCGAAAGCCAGTAGCGAAAGCGCTAAGCCGCTTACTAACGCAGAGTGGGGGCGCTTTGCCTTATGGTTAAAAGAAAAGTCCACCACACCGGCCGACCTGTTGGTTGCCGATCCGAAAGCGTTGCTGCAAGGCTGGCATGATGCGCGTATCAGTGCGGAGCGCATCATTGAGCTGCTGAACCGTGGCCACAGTCTCGCACTGGCCATGGAAAAATGGCAACGGGCTGGCCTCTGGGTGGTGACTCGCTCCGACTCTGAATACCCAAGGCGCTTGAAGCAGCGGTTGAAAACGGATTCCCCGCCAGTGCTGTTTGGCTGCGGTAACAAAGCCTTGTTGAATGCGGGCGGTTTGGCGGTTATCGGCTCGCGTAATGCCAGTGAGTCTGATTTGGCTTTTACTGACCAAGTAGGTGCCAAAGCAGCATCAGAGGGCATTGCCATTGTCTCCGGTGGTGCGCGCGGTGTCGATGAAGCGGCAATGCTAGGTGCCGTAAAGCATGGTGGTATTGTAATCGGCGTGATGGCCGATAGCCTGCTAAAAGCGGCGACTAGCAGCAAGTGGCGTAAAGGCCTGATGGATGGCCATGCAGTGTTGGTATCGCCTTTCTACCCCGAGGCGGGGTTTAGTGCCGGTAATGCCATGGCCCGCAATAAATATATCTACTGTCTGGCAGACAGCTCCCTGGTGATTCACTCCGGCAAAAAAGGCGGCACGCTCAACGGAGCAGAAGAAAACCTGAAAAAAACATGGGTGCCGCTGTGGGTTAAACACACGACGGACAAAGATGCGGCCAATGCCGATTTGGTAGCCAAAGGTGGTCGTTGGTTGGAGGCTGATGCTCAAGCCTTAACGATTGCTGATTTAGTGAGAAATGAAGATGTCCGTTCGAGTCAGGTTAAGGAAGAGCAGGTTGATCTCTTTGCCATGCCAGCGCAACCTGAGTTGTTTGCAGAGCTCGAGCCTGAGCCTGAAAGAGACGCTTTCAAAGCAGAGCGCGAACGTGTAGTTGCCGAAAGCCAAGCAGAGATTGAGGATCAATCAGAGCAGATTGCTGAAAGCGAAGCCGCACCATCAGGCCCCGTCGATTTTTACCGGTTGTTTGCTAGCGAGCTTCAAAGGTTAGCTAAGGAACCCGTTTCAGTCGATGAGCTGATTGTCAGCACGCAACTACACAAGTCACAGTTAAATGATTGGTTGAAGCGTGCTGTAGAAGCCGGGGTGGTGAAAAAGCTCAATCGCCCAGTACGTTATCAAGTAAAGAACAAGAAGTAGAAGGACTTAATCATGGCCATGACTGAAGAAACCCTGGTTCAGGAGGTCACCGCAGACTACCTGCTGAACCAATTGCAGTGGGATGAATCTATCCTGGGCATGTATGAAAAGCTAGGCAAGGAAGGTGATTTAGGGCGGCTTTCAGAGCAAGAAGTCGTGTTAACCCGTTATCTGGGAGAGAAGTTAATTGAGCTGAATCCAGGCTTGTCGGATGTCGCCTACCAAGAGGCACTGCGCGTTGTATGTGAAATGCCGCCATCCACCAATATTGTTGCGGTGAACAAGGAAAAGTATTCGCTGCACAAAAATGGTGTGGAAGTCAGTTTCTATAACGAAAAAGGCGAGCGGGTAAAGAAGCGACTTCGTCTGTTTGACTTCGATAATTACGAAAATAACCACTTCTTGCTGGTGCGGGAGTTCTGGATTAAAGGCGATATTTATCGTCGCAGGGCAGACCTTGTCGGATTTGTAAATGGCATTCCCCTGTTATTCATGGAGGTGAAAAACGTTAATACGGACATTCGTGCTGCCTACGAACAGAATCTCGCCGACTACAAAGATACGGTACCGCACCTCTTTTACCACAATGCCTTCATTATTCTGGGCAATGGCATTGATGCCAAGATCGGCTCGGTTTCCAGCAAATTTGAACATTTTAATGACTGGAAACGCTTGAACGAAAGTGAGCCTGGCGTGGTGGATATGGAAACCTTGCTGAAGGGTACCTGCTCCAAAGCCAACCTCATGGACATTTTTGAGAACTTCACTCTGTTTGACCAGAGCTCGGGCCGCCTGGTAAAGATTATTGCCCGCAATCACCAATATCTTGGTGTTAGCCGCGCCATTGATGCCGTGATTAATCGTGGCGAGCGGATGGGTAAGTTGGGAGTTTTCTGGCATACCCAGGGCTCTGGAAAGTCCTATTCGATTGTCTTTTTCGCTCAGATGGTGCATCGAAAACTGGGTGGGAACTATACCTTTGTGGTGCTGACTGACCGAGAAGATCTCGATACACAGATTTATAAAACCTTTGCAGGCTGTGGCTTGGTCGACAACGATAAAGACCCGTGCCGCGCCGATAGTGGTAAAGACCTGAAAGAGCTGATCGGCCAGCAAAAGGCGTTTGTATTTACCTTGATTCAAAAATTTAACGAAAAGGTAGACCCTAAAAACCCTTATTCCGAGCGCGACGACATCATCGTCATCACTGATGAGGCGCATCGCACACAATATGGCACCTTGTCTTTAAATATGCGCAATGCGTTGCCCAATGCCAGTTTTATCGGCTTTACCGGAACGCCCTTGTTTAAAGACGATGAGATTACCAAGAAGGTATTTGGTGATTACATCTCTACCTATGATTTCCAGCGGGCTGTAGAAGATAAAGCGACGGTGCCCTTGTACTACGATGCCCGTGGTGAAGAGTTGGTATTCACCGATGAGGATGGCAACGAGCACACGGTTGCTGACCCCAAAGGAATCAATGAACGCATCGCTGAAAAGCTGGATGAATTGGAAATCGAGGATGTTGACGTTCAGCAAAGGCTAGAGCGCGAGCTAAAGCGTGATTATCACATCATTACCGCAACCAGCCGACTGGATCAAATTGCCCGTGATTTTGTGGCCCACTATGCCAATGCCTGGGAAACAGGCAAGGCCATGTTTGTATGCATCGACAAGATTACTTGCGTGCGTATGCACAAACTGATCGACTTTTACTGGCAGCAAGAAATAAAGGCCAAAGAAAAAGAGCTTCTGTCAGCAACCGACGAGCAGGACCTGGCCTGGCGAGAGCGTCAATTGGCATGGATGAAAGAAACGCTGATGGCTGTTGTGGTCAGTGAAGAGCAGGGAGAAGTCGCCAAGTTCGAAAAATGGGGGCTGGATATTAAACCTCATCGACAGCTACTTAAAGCGGGATTTGAACTGGCTGACGGCTCTCGCCTGGATATGGAAGAGGCTTTTAAATCCAGCTAGCACCCATTCAGAGTGGCCGTAGTGTGTGCCATGTGGCTAACCGGATTTGACGTGCCAACACTTTCGACCCTTTATTTAGACAAGCCCTTGAAGGCGCATACATTAATGCAAGCCATTGCTAGGGCAAATCGCGTGGCGGAAGGCAAGAATAATGGCTTGATTGTGGATTACTGCGGAATACTGAAAAACCTCCGCAAAGCTTTGGCGACCTTTGCCGGTGCTGGCGATGAAGGGCACGGCGGTGGTGAGGGAGAAAAAGAGCCAGCCAAGCCCAACGAAGAGTTGTTGGAGAGTCTGAACGAGTCGATTAGTTTTGTCGCTGAGTTTTTACGAAAGCATGATTTTGAACTGAGCCGAATTATCACAGAAACAGGCTTTGCCAAGAATGCTGCGATTTCCCAGGCCAAAGAAACCATCAATCAGAATGACGAAACAAGAAAACGTTTTGAGGTTATGGCCAGAGATGTGTTCAGCAAGTTTAAAGCCTGTATTAATGTGCCGGGCGTAAATGGCTATCGTGATATGCGTGATGCGATCAATGTGCTTTATAAGAGTTTGCAGTCAGACAAGGAGAAAGCCGATGTCTCCGATATCATGAAAGAACTGTATGAGATCGTTGATGGTAGTATCGACACCACACAAAAAATCAAAGAGCCAAAACCGGATGGTGATCGAATTTACGATATCAGCAAGATCGATTTTGACCGTCTTCGCCAGGAGTTCGCTCGTTCAGAGCGCAAGAATACAACGGTGCAGTCGCTTAAGCACGTGGTTGAGAAAAAGCTAGCTCGCCTCATGATGCAGAACCCGCTGCGCACTGACTATCAAGAGCACTACGAAAAGCTGGTTAAGGAGTATAACCAGGAAAAGGATCGCGTGGTGATTGAGAAAACCTTCGAGGCACTGCTCAGACTTAATGGTGAGCTTTCCCATGAAGAAAAGCGTGCGATGCGAGAAGGTTTGGATGAGGAGTCCCTGGTGTTGTTCGACCTGTTGAGTAAGCCCAACTTACAGCCTAAGGAAGTGGCGCAAATTAAGCAGGTCGCAACCTCATTGCTCGCAACACTTAAGGCTGAACGGCTGAGGGTGGGCAATTGGAAACAGAAAGAATCATCGCGTGATGCTGTCAAACAGCAGATATTTGATTTTCTCTATGACGAAAAGACGGGGCTGCCCATTGAGCAATATGAAGAAGAAGAGATTTCAGATATTACAGAAAAGGTTTTTCTTCACGTATATCGGGCCTACCCAAGTCTGCCTTCGCCAATTTATGGGTAGGTAATTGCCCGAAGTTGAGCATAACAAGGGCACAGTGCCCCCTGTTACGCAGAGCGAGGATAAATGACCAAGCCTCTTTCAGAGACTTTTGAAACCACCGCATATAGGAACGTCCCTGTATTTTCGGTGCACCGTTAAGTGATGGGCACTGCGCGTCGTTCATTCGCAGCACCTCAAAAGTAAACTTTGATAAAGGACGTTCGCAGAAGCGTCGTGGAGGGAGTAGTCATTTATGGACAAGGAGATACGGCCTGACCCGCTGCAATATCAAGAGTAGCTTGATTCTGAGATTGGAATTTCTTAACGAGGTCGCGACGAAGCTGAGCAGAATCAACGTTGCCAGCAATGATGTCCTTCATCGTCTGTTCATCCTGCTTGGAAACCGGAATACCTTCGAGGCGGCAGGAACCGGCGACCTGTGCAGCAAGAAAATTCGCTGAGAAGCGTGGAGAGCGCATAAATCATCCCATGGGCGAATGCCTCATCATAATAGGGCGCAGACTCTGCTCAAGCAATTGACACCGATTTTTTGGCAGGACATGAGAGCCAGCCGCAGCGGACTTGAGTGTGGTTTATAAAACAGAGGGTTAAAGCTGATCTAAATGCTAATGCCATCTTTTGAGTCGGGTAGTCAGCTATAGTGCCAGCATATGGGCAAAAAGTGTGACAGCATATAGATTATGCCTGCCTGAAGAATCATAGACTTAACGGATCGTTTAGTGTCACCTTATGGGTGAACCTACATTGATATTCCTTAATAAACTATAAAAATCGATAGTTATTCTTTCTCAGAATTTGTCTGCCTCGCTATCCTGCCAGTTTTTGAACCGGAAAAGACCGAGTTATGGACTGGCAAGGATGGTTTTCCCTGGGGCTTGCGCTAGTGGCCCTGTTATTGATGAGTTCCGGCCGCTTTGCACCGCACATGGTGATGATGGCGGCCTTGGTGGTGCTCAGTGCCAGCGGCATTATCTCGGCTGACCAGGCACTGGCCGGGTTCAGCAATAGCGGTCTGATTACTGTTGTCGCCATGTTTATGGTAGCGGCGGGTATTCATCATTCCGGCGGCGTTGATCTGTTAGTGAACCACCTCCTGCGCAGCCCCAAATCCGTCCGTTCCGCCCAGGCCCGTATTGCGCTGCCCGTCGCCTTGTTGAGCGGTTTCCTGAACAACACGCCGGTGGTTGCCACCATGATCCCCGCCGTTCATGCCTGGTCACGGAAGATCGGCATCGCACCCTCCAAGCTAATGATTCCGTTAAGTTACTCGGCCATTCTGGGGGGCACCCTGACGCTGATCGGCACCAGTACTAACCTGGTGGTCAACGGGCAGTACCAGCAGCTGACAGGTGAAGCCGGATTCTCGATATTCTCGATCACTGCGGTGGGTTTGCCGGTCGCGATCACTGGCCTGGCTGTGATGTTGTTGCTGATGCCGCGGGTGTTGCCTGACCGCAAAGACCAGCAGAAGTTTGGGGCCATGAGGGAGTTCACGCTGGAAGTGGCTGTGGCCCTGAACGGCCCGCTGGTGGGGAAAACCGTTGGCGAAGCCGGCTTGCGGGAACTGGAGCGGTTGTACCTGGTGGAGATCGAGAGGGGTGGCAGCGTAGTTACTGCGGTCCCGTCGGAAGAGCGGCTGCGTGGCGGTGATCGGCTGGTGTTTGCCGGTGATACTCAGGCGATTTCAGACCTGTTGCGCATCAATGGCATTGTGCCGTCGGTGCACGATGACGAACCCAGCCTCAGCCAGGACCGTGCGGAACGCCGGCTGGTCGAGGCAGCCTTGTCTCCGCAATCGGATGTCCTGGGCCTGACCATTCGGGATGCCCGGTTCCGGGACCGGTACGGTGCCGTGGTGCTGGCGGTTGCCCGGGGTGGCGAACGGGTGTCCGGCAACCTCGGCAATATCCGGCTGAAGCCCGGGGACGTGTTGCTGCTGGAGGCGCGCCCGGCGTTTGTCAGTCGCCAGCGCTACAACAAAGACTTCCTGTTGATTAATGACCTGGAAACCGAAACGCCACGGCATGACCGGGCGTGGTTATCCTGGGGTATCCTGCTGGTTTTTGTGGGGCTGGCGGCTTGCGGAGTGCTGAGTATGCTCAATGCGGCCCTGCTGGGGGCTGCAATGATGATACTTTTAGGTTGCTGCTCGGTGGGCCAGGCCCAGAAGTCGGTGGATGTGCCGGTTATGCTGACCATTGCCGCGTCCTTTGCACTCGGAGCAGCACTGGAAGAAACGGGAGCGGCCACGTTTATGGCGGAGGGCATTCTGGCGTTCAGTGCCGGCCAGGTTCTGCTCACGCTGTTCCTGGTCTACTGCGCGGTTTCGTTTCTGACGGAAGTGATCACCAATAATGCAGCCGCAGTGTTGGTCATTCCGGTTGTGCTATCGATGACCAACAGCATGGGCGTTCCGGCAGAGCCTTTTGTGATTGCCGTGATGATGGCCGCCTCTGCCAGCTTTGCCACGCCCTTGGGGTATCAGACCAATATGATGGTTTTCGGGCCCGGAGGTTACCGCTTTTCCGACTTTGTGAAAGTGGGGTTGCCAATGAATCTTTTGGTGGGGCTGACGACGGTGGCAGTCATTGCCACTGTGTATGGGCTGTAAAAAGAAAACCCGGCCTTGGCCGGGTTTGTCTGAAATCAGTTGTTGCTGGGTACTACTACGGATTCGTCGAAGTCGAGTTCCATGTCGTTTCCTCTCGGTCACTGAGGCCCCGCGACGGGGCGGATTTAAAGTATGAGTAAATTTTATATCCGCCATGAATTTCAACAATCCGTAGAACCGCATACGCCAAAAGTGGTGGATGTCAACCTCTGTGGATTCTTGATCAGAAATTCTGATGCTGGCCTGCAAAACATTCTGGTTGGTTCACTGTTGGAGGCTCTCTAGACTAGTGCCTGAAGATTACGACCTCGATTTCAGCCCGGGAGGGGCATTGGCATGTCGCTAAAGAATTCTGAACATCACTATGGCTGGCTCGCCGTTGTCCTGCACTGGCTGGTAGCGGCTGTCGTGATTGGGCTGTTCGCCCTGGGATTCTGGATGGTGGATCTGTCCTACTATGATGAATGGTATCGAAAAGGGCCGGACCTGCACCGGAGCATCGGGCTGATACTGTTTGCAGTGGTGGTGTTCCGGTTGCTGTGGCGGTTTATAAACACCAGTCCCAGGCCCCTGGCCAGCCACAAGCGCTGGGAAGTCGTCTCGGCCCATGTGGCCCACAGCCTGCTGTACGTGCTGATGTTTGTCGCGATGGGCAGTGGCTATCTGATTACCACGGCAGACGGTTCGTCGATCAGTGCCTTCGGCTTGTTTGACGTGCCGTCGCTGACCGGTCGGGTGAAGGGTATGGAAGACACTGCGGGTGCCGTTCACCACTGGAGTACCTGGGCACTGGTCGGCCTGGCGGGACTACACGCCCTTGGCGCCCTGAAACACCACTTTATAGACCGGGATGAAACCTTACGCCGGATGTCAGGCCGCGCCTGATTGCCGAAATGTTGTAGAAATTGCTCAAATAAACTGTGTAACAGGAGAACACCATGAAAAAGATTTTCTTGGCATCTGCATTGTCACTGGCCGTTGCCGGAACCGTTCAGGCAGATGATCACAGCGGCACCTACGCGTTTGATACCCAGGGTGCGCACCAGTTCGTCACCTTCAAGATTTCTCATCTGGGTTACAGCTGGCTGTACGGCCGCTTCAACGACTTCGATGGCGAGTTCACCTACGACGCGGAAAACCCGGAGAACAGCTCGGTATCTGTAACCATCGATACCTCCAGCGTCGACTCCAACCACGCCGAGCGGGACAAGCACCTGCGCAGCGAAGACTTCCTGCACGTGGGTGAGTTCCCGGAAGCCACCTTCAAGAGCAAGCGCGTAGTGCTGGATGAAGAAGGCGAGGCAGACATTGTCGGCGACCTGACCCTGCGCGGCGTAACCCGTGAAGTGACCCTGGATACCGAAATGCTGGGCCACGGCCAGGATCCCTGGGGCGGTTACCGGATGGGTTTCGAGGCTGAAACCGAGCTGAAACTGAAAGACTTCGGTATTCCGATGGACCTGGGCAAGGCCTCAGAGACAGTGAAAATCGAGATTTCGGTAGAAGGTATTCGTCAGTAAGTACGAAAAAAGGCGGCCCGGGAATAACCCCGGGCCGCCTTTTTCAGCTATTTCCTTTCCTGAGCGCCGCTCAGCTTTCCTGGGCGCTTCCTGTGTGTTCTGCAGACCGGCACAAATACCGCTGCCGCCAGAACTGTCCCGAAAAAACCACGATCCAGATAACGAAACCCGCCCATAGATAGGGCTCGGGTACCTGGAATGTGCCACTGATAGCAAACTCCACCAGTAGCATCAGGATAACCGCCAGAACGGCGTTGACCAGGGCCGTGACCATGGCATGCCCGCAGGCTTTCAGATTGGGTTTCATAGGTTTCCGCTTGGTTAAAGATAAGACGGCTTTCTACTCACTGTGGCGAGAATACGGCGCACCTTACAGACTCTCCATGCGGGAATTCCGCTATTGGAAATTGGTGTATCCGGGCTGGCGTCCATATAATGTGCCGACATTGCCCGAAGCACACGGCGGGCACAGAGGTTAGCACCACAACCACATTTCAAAACAGGCAGTTAAGGCAAAGAGGCATCTATGCCAGAGTTTCAGACAACGGATGAAGGTTTCGAGCGGGTCTCCCTCAGGGATTATACCGAGAAGGCCTATCTGGACTATTCCATGTACGTCATCCTCGACCGGGCATTGCCCAACGTGGGTGACGGGCTCAAGCCGGTACAGCGCCGGATTGTATATGCCATGTCGGAGCTGGGGCTGAAGTCCACCTCCAAGTACAAGAAGTCCGCCCGTACCGTGGGTGACGTGTTGGGTAAGTTCCATCCCCATGGCGACAGCGCCTGTTATGAAGCTATGGTGCTGATGGCCCAGCCGTTTTCCTACCGCTATCCGCTGGTAGACGGCCAGGGTAACTGGGGTTCTCCGGATGATCCCAAGTCCTTTGCCGCCATGCGTTATACCGAATCCCGCCTGGCGCCCTTCGCTGATGTGCTGCTGGGAGAGCTGGGGCAGGGCACCGTGGACTGGACGCCTAACTTTGACGGCACCATGGAAGAGCCTTCGGTACTGCCGGCACGCCTGCCCCATGTGCTGCTGAACGGCACTACCGGCATTGCCGTGGGTATGGCGACCGACATTCCGCCCCACAACGTGCGGGAAGTGACAGCTGCCTGTATCCGCCTGCTGGATGAGCCGGATGCCACCGTTGACCAGCTGTGTGAACACATCAAGGGCCCGGATTTCCCGACCCGTGCTGAAATCATTACCCCGCGCAAAGACCTGCGGCAAATGTATGAAACTGGTCGCGGTTCGTTGCGCATGCGCGCCCGCTGGGTTCGCGAGAGCGGAGAGGTCGTCATTACCGACCTGCCGCACCAGGTTTCCGGTAACCGGGTGCTGGAGCAGATTGCCCAGCAGATGCAAACCAAGAAGCTGCCCATGGTGGCAGACCTTCGGGACGAGTCAGATCACGAAAACCCCACCCGCCTGGTGATTGTGCCGCGTTCCAACCGGGTAGACCTGGACGGCCTGATGGCCCACCTGTTTGCCAGCACAGACCTTGAGAAAACCTACCGGGTGAATATCAATGTGATCGGAAATGACGGCCGCCCCGGGGTGAAAGGCCTGCGTACCATGCTGACCGAGTGGCTGGCGTTCCGGAAAACCACCGTCACCCGCCGCTTGCAGCATCGCCTGGATAAGGTCCTGGCGCGCCTGCACATTCTGGAAGGTTTGCTGATCGCTTATCTGAATATCGATGAAGTGATCGAGATTATCCGTACCGAAGACAAGCCCAAGGCCGAGTTGATGGCCCGTTTCGGGCTGTCGGCGGACCAGGCCGAAGCCATCCTTGAGTTGAAACTGCGCCACCTGGCCAAGCTCGAGGAAATGAAGATCCGTGGCGAACAGGATGAACTGGCCGCCGAGCGCGACGAGCTGCAGTCCATTCTGGGCTCGGAAGACCGTTTGCGGGAACTGATCAAGACCGAGCTGAAGCAGGATGCCGAAACCTTCGGTGATGATCGCCGTTCACCGATCGTTGAGCGGGAAGAGGCCCGGGCCTTCAGTGAAACCGACCTGGTATCCAACGACCCGGTTACCGTAGTGCTGTCTGACAAAGGCTGGGTGCGCGCCGCCAAGGGCCATGATATTGACCCGGCAGGCCTCAGCTACAAGTCTGGCGACCGCTTTGCCCTGGCTGCCCGGGGCCGCAACAACCAGCATGCCATCTTCCTGGATTCCACCGGCCGGGCCTATGCCCTGATGGCCCATAGCCTGCCCTCTGCCCGGGGGCAGGGTGAGCCTTTGACCGGCCGCATCAACCCGCCGTCCGGCGCCACCTTCTCAGGCTTGCTGATGGGTAATCCTGAACGTAAGGCGTTGCTGGTGACCGATGGCGGCTACGGCTTCGTGACGTCACTGAACGACATGGTCAGCAAGAACCGCGCCGGCAAGGCGGTGGTTTCGGTGCCGAAGGGGGCGCGGATCATGCCTCCGGTGGTAATCCCGGAAACCGCGTCCACCCTGTATCTCGCAGCGGTTTCCAACGAGGGCCGGATGCTGGTGTTCCCGCTCACAGAGCTGCCGGAGCTGGCCAAGGGTAAGGGTAACAAGATCATCAGTATTCCCTCGGCCCGGGTGCAGAGCCGTGAAGAGTATGTGGTTGCGGTCGCCGTGTTCGGCGAGGAAGACCAGGTGGAAGTGAAAGCCGGCAAGCGCAAGCTGGGGCTGAAATTCGGCGACCTGGAACATTACCTCGGTGAGCGTGGGCGTCGCGGCCACAAGTTGCCGAGAGGCTTGCAGCGGGTGGATGGTATCGACGTGATTCCGTCTGCATCCCGGGCGCAGGAAGAAGCGCAGGAACAGGAAGGGGAGAGTACAGACAGTGAGTGAGCTGGTACTGGTAAACGTATCCGGGCGCGACAAGCCCGGGCTGACGTCGGAAATTACCGGCATCATGGGCCAGTATGATGTGCGCATCCTGGATATCGGCCAGGCGGTGATCCACGATCACCTGACCTGGGGCATCCTGATCGAAATTCCGGACGAGTCCAAGTCGTCTCCGGTCATCCGGGACCTGCTGTTCCGCCTGCACTCGCTGGACCTGCAGGTGCGCTTTGCGCCGATTACCGTCGAGGAATACCAGGCCTGGGCGGAAGGCCGTAACCGTGCCTGTTACATCGTCACCCTTCTGTCCCGTGACATCAAGGCAGAACAGATTGCCCGGGTGTCGGCGATTACCGCCCGCCATGGCCTGAACATCGATAACATTACCCGGCTGTCGGCCCGGCCTTCGCTCAATCCGAGCGACAACCGGATTGCCTGTGTGGAGTTTTCGGTGCGCGGCACGCCGTCAGACCTGGAACAGCTGCGGGCGGAATTCCTGCACATTGCCGGTGAGATGAACGTGGATATCGCGTTCCAGGAAGATTCCATCTTCCGGCGTAATCGCCGCCTGGTGGTGTTTGATATGGACTCGACCCTGATCGAGGCGGAAGTGATCGACGAGCTGGCCCACGAGGCCGGTGTCGGCGAGCAGGTGGCCGAGATCACCGAGCGGGCCATGCAGGGCGAGCTGGATTTCAGTCAGAGCTTTGCCGAGCGCCTGGCGCTGCTGAAAGGCCTCGATGAATCCGTTCTGGAGGGTATCGCTAACCGCCTGCGTATGACCGAGGGCGCCGAGCACCTGATCCGCAGCCTGAAAGCACTGGGCTATCGCACGGCTATTCTGTCTGGCGGCTTCACCTACTTTGCCCGCCACCTGCAGCAGAAGCTGGGCATCGATTATATCTATGCCAACGAGCTGGAGATTGTCGACGGCAAGGTGACCGGCCAGGTAAAAGGCCAGGTTGTGGATGGCAAGCGCAAGGCGGAGTTGCTGCTGGAAATTGCCGGGAAGGAGCATATCTCCCGGGAGCAGGTGATTGCCGTGGGCGATGGTGCCAATGACTTGCCCATGCTGAGCCAGGCCGGCCTCGGTGTGGCGTTCCGGGCCAAGCCGCTGGTGAAGGAGTCGGCCCGGCATTCCATCTCCACCCTGGGGCTGGATGCGATTCTCTACCTGATCGGTTTCCGGGAAAGCGAAACCAACCTGTTTTTGCAGAATCCCGACCGCTGAAACCACAAAGGGCGAGGTATCACACCTCGCCCTTTGTTTTTCTGGCACCTGTTGCCGGATCAGCCTGCCCCGAAATCGTAGTTCATGGCCGGCGACGGTGCCTGCAGGTAGTTACCCTGGATAAAGTTCACACCCGCCTGGTACAGCAGGGCCAGCACGCTGGCATGCTGCACATCCGGGATGATGGTGATCTTGCCAGCGTTCTGAAGGCCCTTCACCATGGCTTTCAGTTGCTCCTTGCCGGCATCACCCTTGTCCACTTCCTCCACAAAGGATCCATCCAGGCGAACGTAGTCGGCTTCAATGTGTTTCAGGGTGTTGTACGGGTCCAGCGCGCAGCCGAACTGGGAGATAGACACCTTGCTGTGCAACTGGTGCGCAGCCCTGGTGAACTCCTTGGCCTGCTTCATGAAGTTGTTGGCATCGCCTTCACGGAACTGGAATATCAGGGCATCACCGGGCAGCCTTGCGGCTTTCAGGGCAACGCTCAGCCAGGGCGTAAAGGTCTTGTCCTGAACGGTTTCAGCCGACAGGTTCAGGAACAGCCGGGTATCGTGGCCGCTGGCGCGATGGCTGGCCAGTTGCTTGATGGTCTGCAGGATCATCCAGCGGTCAATCTTGGTGGCGGCGTCGTCACGACCGACCGGCGGAAGCTTGTCGAAGGGCGAGACTTCGTTATTGTCTTTGTCCAGCATCAGCACGGTGACTTCGTAGTGCTCGTCGCCTTCGCCACGCAGGTTCATGATCGGCTGGTACATTACCCGGAACCGGCCATCGTCCATGGCCTTGAGAATCGCATCGGCGGAATTGGATTCCTCGATGGTTTCGTAGTCCGCGGGGTTGTATACCTTGACGCCGTTACCGCGTTCGTGGCCTTCCAGTTTCTTTACATCGCCGGAAGCGACATGGGCACGCCCGATCAGTTCTTCAGCCTTCGGGGAATTCTCCGTAATGGCGGCAACACCAATGGAGACCGTTAGCGGCACGGTACGGCCGTTGATGTCGAACAGGTGATCATCCACCGCCTTGCGAACGCCCTCGCACAGCATGGCCATACCTTTCTCGTCACAAGGCATGCACATCATGCAGAAGGCGTCGTCGCTGAGCCGGGCCAGGGTAATGCCTTCGCCGGTGTTGTCTTTGAGCAGTGCGGCAACATCGCCCAGCAACAGGTCTGTGCCGGCGATGCCGATCTGGTGTTTGATGCTCTGGAAGTTGTCCAGGGCAATGTAGGCAAGGGCTCCGGTCTCGTTGTTCTTGCCTGCCTCGGCGATGGTGCGGGCCAGTTCGTCCATCAGGTACTGACGGTTGTAAAGGCCGGTGAGCAGGTCCTGGCTGCTGATCTGCTTCAGCTTTTCTTCCAGCTCGGCATCGCTGTGTTCCGGTTGCAGCACAATCTGGGTGCAGGCTTCGCCATCGTAGGTGGCGGCAGAGACCGACATGGTAACGGCCAGTTCCTGGTGGTCGCTGCGGCGGGCGGTACAGTTCATGGTCATGCCGTCTTTGCGTTCTTCGGCAAAGGCTTTCATGAATTCCTTGTACCGCTCCTGGCTCTCCGGCGTCAGGGTGTCCAGGACCGGGATGCAGATCAGGTCGTCGATATCGTCGTAGCCGAGGAATTCCATGTACGACTGGTTGGCGTAGATATGCATGCCATCGTTGATGTAGGCAATGGCATCCTTGGAGCTTTCCAGCAGCAGCTGGCAACGTTGCTCGGCTTCGCGCAGGTGGGACTCGAGAGTTCGGCGCCGGCGCCGGTCTTCCAGTGCGGCAAGCTCGCGCTTGGCCACCAGAACCAGCAAGTCTTTGTATTCAAAGGGTATCGCATCCTGGGCGCCTGCCCGGATGATGTTGACGGTACGCTCGCGATCGTATTCTTCGGTCAGCAGAACAAAGGGAATGTCCTTGTCCATCCGTTTGATGGTAGCCAGGGCATCATCCGGGCCGAACTCCTGCTCCAGGTCCCGGGCCAGGAACAGATCCCAGTTGGAGTTTTTCAGGGCGTCTTCGAGGTCTTCTTCGGATGTGATTCTGTGCGCCCTGGTCGCTTTGCCGGAGTTGCGCAGCAAGCTGACCATGGATTCTGCATCGTTCTGGGAGGGATCCAGAATCAGAAGGTGTACGGTCGCGGTTTTTTTCTGCATTCCGAGGGCTCTGCATCAAGAAAGGTAGACATTCGTTAATGCCTGAATGATGCAGGGGTTGGCGACCAATAACAACCCTGAAGCGCCCCGGTTGTGGCAGGAGTCCCGTTACAGGGACGGCCAGAGGGAGTCGAATTCGTCTTCCCGGCTACCTGGTGCAGACGGCGGATTCTGGTTATCTCCTGGGAGTATTTCCGGGCTGCGCAGTTTCAGCTCGAACTGGCTGATGCTGCCGGTAGAGGAGACTTTCTTCAGCAGTTGGCCGTGGTCTTCCCGGCCATCGTGCATCAGTGAAATACGGCTGCCGGTCTGGAATGGAAGCCGGGGCGTAATCAGGGTGGCTGCGTGGTTCACCGCACTGATTTCCGGTAACAACAAACCCCGGAGGTATTCACTGCTGTTGCCCATTTTCTGGATCAGCCGGATGGCGCAGGGGGCTGCGCTGGGGGCCAGCAATTCAATGCCAATCTGGGTGCCCTGGTTGCGTACTTGCCGCAACCAGCGAACCACCGCAATGCTCCAGGGGTGGCTGCTTTGCTCCCGAACCCCGAGAATTTCTCCGGCCTGCAGGGTTTTGGGTACGTTGTTCTCCCAGGCCACGCAGTAACCGCCGGGGCTGGTGTTCACCAGCAGCGCGTGGTGGGACTTGGGCAGGTTGCGGTCGTGGTGTTCGGTAACCGCACGGGTGCTGCCGCGGAAGGTGATCGGGGTGTCGACCGAGTGCAGCTTGTCGTCGTGTGGGCCGGCATCGTGTGCTTCAGACCAGGCATCGGCTTTGCGGTTGGCATTGCGGATAAAGCGGTTGTTCTGGTGGTGGCCGTTGTCGTTGCCATCCAGGAACTCCGCAAAGCTCTTCTCGCCCGCAACAAAGTAATGGGTGGCCGACAGGCCAACAGAGATTTCCAGGGTGCCCTGGCTGGCGATACGGTTAAAGTTACGCTTGGCAATAATGCCGAGCGCCTGGCTCAGGTGGGTGAGCAAGGTATCGCTGACCGGGCCGGGAACTTCCAGGCGGGTCTGGGCCTTGCTGTGGGATCTGCGGGCATCGAGGGTTTCGGACAGATAGCCGGACAGTTCCTCGGTGTCGAAACCGAATCCGTTGTCGCCTGCCTTGCCTTCCAGCAGGCTACGGTAGACCGGAGCGCTGTCCCGCTCCATATTGACCACGAACAGGCTGTCAGGGCCGACATCAGGGCCGCATTGGCAGTATTTTGTCCAGCCTTCGAACAGTTCGTATATCTGGGTCAGCTCGGATTGCCGCAGCTGGTTCGGGCGCGCGCATCCGAGTAGCAGGATGCGTATATAACTGTCGGCCACGGTGCTGCCCCGGCTTGCGCTCAGGGTGTCGTCTTCCACATCGTGATCTGCCAGTTTGTTTCGGCAGGCAAAGCGGTAGAGCCGGTGACATTCAAGCCAGCTGTGGGCCGGGCTGGGGCAGTAGAGCTGGTGCGAACGGACAATGGTGGCCGCCAGCTCGGAAATCGCCCGATGGATGGCGATGGCAATGTGTTTGCGGTTCTTGTCCAGGCCACCGTTATCCAGGTATTCCAGCAGGCAGCGCTTATAGCCGGAAGCCAGGTGCAGCTGAAGGGCCTGGGTCAGGTTGGCAATTTTGCGCTGTTTTTCCGGCAGGGCGACGGCCAGGCCCAGGAAGTGGCGCGAAAGCTCGTTGCACACGAAGTGGATGCTGCTGCGGATAGCCTCCAGGTACTGGATGCGCATCTGGGGTGTCAGAAACAGGTGGTTGAGCTCGATAATGGCGTGGTAAAGCTGCCGCGATGATTCACCAATATTGGCCATCGGCAGCTGGTCGACCCAGGCCCGGAATGCCTTCGGCGTTGTATCGCAAAACGACAGGCTTGCTGTTTTCTGCTCGGGAACCTTGAGCTCTGGTTTGAGTATCGTGCCTTCCATGTTCTCACGCCAATGTCTGGGCAGCATCGTATTCGGGCTGAAAATGCCACAAATACAGGCCGTTATTGTTAGTCGGTCATGAACTCTAAGATAGCAAAGCGGCAACAAAAAGCGAGAAATGCACGAGTTGACAATGTTTTACAAGTTACGGTGCGCAAACTTATGCGACAGGTCTCAAACTCCGACAGGAATCGGGGTCTTGCTGGCCTCTCCGGGCAGCTCCCGAACCAGCTTTGGCACCAGGAATCCCGGGAGTTGCTCCATGAGTTCCCGCACCAGTGTTGCAGCCCTTTCATCACTGACATCGAAATGGTGGGCGCCGGCGACCTGGTCGAAGGCGTGCAGGTAGTAGGGTAGTACGCCGGCCTCGAACAGGGACTCGCTCAGCTGCGCCAGGGTTGCCACTGAATCGTTCACGCCACGCAGAATAACGCTCTGGTTGAGCAGGGTGACATCGGCGGCTTTCAGTTTCCGGAAGGCCTCCCGGGTGGCGTCATCGATTTCTGCCGGATGGTTGATATGCACCACCAGCACGGTTTGCAGTCGTGTGTTCGACAGCCAGTCCAGCAGCTGGTCGTTGACCCGTTGAGGGATCACCACCGGCAGCCTTGAGTGGATTCTCAGCCGGCGCAGGTGCGGCACGGTATCCAGTTGTTGTGCCCAGCTGGCCAGCAGCTGGTCGTTGACGGCCAGGGGGTCGCCACCGCTGAAGATAATCTCGTTGATCTCGGGGCTCTGTTGCAGGGTGTCGATAACCTGCCGGCGGTCATCCGGGCCAATCTTCTGGGAGCCATAGGGGAAGTGGCGGCGGAAGCAGTAGCGGCAGTTGATCGCGCACTGGCCGGTCACCATCAGCAGGGCACGGCTGCGGTATTTCCGGATCAGCCCGGTGGTCTGGATGGCGCTGTCTTCCTGCAGCGGGTCGCGAACGAAGCCCGGTTGCTCGGCGGTTTCTTCCAGCAGGGGCAGTACCTGCCGCAGCAACGGGTCGTCCGGGTTGCCCGGCTGCATTCGCTCGATAAAGGGTTCCGGAACCCTTATCGGGAACAGCGTATGGCCCGCCTGTGCGCCGCCCAGCCAACGCTCGACCGGTAACCCAAGGCGCTCCAGCAGCTGTTCCGGCCGGGTGACAGACTGGCTCAGGATCTGCTGCCACGAGGAGCCGGAATCCTGCTTCGGGGCAATGTTCTGTGTGCGGGACGCGGGTTGGCTCAAATCACGGGCTTCTGTCAAATCATGGGCTTCTATAGGGGAGGGGGTTCGCTGTATCATAGCGACCTTTGAAAATTTAACGACAGTCTGTCAGGTGGACATTTCATGGCTTCATATTCTACCAACGAATTTCGTAGCGGTCTCAAGGTTTTGCTGGATGGCGACCCTTGTATCATGCTTGAGAACGAATTCGTCAAGCCGGGCAAGGGCCAGGCATTCAACCGTGTAAAACTGCGCAACCTGATGACCAACCGGGTCTGGGAACGTACGTTCAAGTCCGGCGAATCCCTGGAAGCGGCCGACGTAGTCGAGCAGGACATGGAATACCTGTATACCGACGGGGAGTTCTGGCACTTTATGCTGACTGACGGCTCCTTCGAGCAGTTCGCTGCCGATGCCAAGGCGGTAGGCGATACCGTGAAATGGCTGAAAGAGCAGGACGTATACACGGTGACCCTGTACAACGGTGCGCCGCTGTCTGTTACGCCGCCTAACTTTGTGGAACTGGAAGTGGTGGATACCGATCCGGGCATGAAGGGCGACACAGCCCAGGGTGGCTCCAAGCCGGCAACCCTGTCTACCGGCGCCGTGGTGAACGTGCCCCTGTTCATCACCATTGGTGAGGTGCTGAAAGTAGACACCCGCTCCGGTGAATACGTGAACCGCGTCAAGAGCAGCTGATCCCTGCCCATGACTGACAAACCTGTCTGGCAGCCTACTGCCTCGCGGGATGTTCTGAAAAGCCGCGCACAGCTACTGGCATACGTGCGCGGCTTTTTTGCACAACGGCAAGTGCTGGAGGTGGAAACCCCGGTGCTTGGCCGCCATGGCGTAACCGATGTGAACCTGGACGGCATCCCGGCTTCGCTCAATGCGGCCGGCATCACGTCCGGCTGGCTGCAGACTTCCCCCGAATACCATATGAAACGGCTGCTGGCGGCCGGTTCCGGCTCTATTTTCCAGGTTGCCCGGGTGTTCCGGAATGGCGAGCGCGGGCGCCGCCACAACCCGGAATTCTCGATGCTGGAGTGGTACCGGGAAGGTTTTGACGACCGGCAGCTGATGGCCGAGGTGGCGGACCTGGTTTGCGGCTGGCTCGGTTGCAAGCGCCCCCTGGTACTTGCCTACCGGGATGCGGTGCAGGCCTATGCCGGTTTTGATCCGATGACAGTGAGCGATCGGGACCTGGCCCGCTATTGCGAACAATGGCTGGAGCCGGAGCAGCTGGCCGGCATGGGGCGGGATGCCTGCCTGGACCTGGTGATGAGCTTTGTGGTGGAGCCGAAGCTGGGCGTAGATGCCCCGGTATTCCTGACCCGTTATCCGGCCTCGCAGGCAGCTCTCGCCAGGGTATCCGATGACGACGGCTTTGCCGTTGCCCACCGGTTCGAGCTTTATATCAATGGCCTGGAGCTGTGTAACGGCTACTGGGAATTGACCGACCCGCAGGAACAGCGGCAACGATTCGAGGCGGATAACCGCCAGCGCCGGGCGGCAGGAAAACCGGAAATGGCGGTCGACCAGGCGTTTCTTGATGCGCTGGATGCCGGCTTGCCGGAGTCTTCCGGGGTTGCGGTGGGCCTGGATCGGTTGTTAATGCTGAAGGTGGGAGCAGCCAGCATCGAAGAGGTGCTGGCATTTCCGGTCGAGCGGGCCTGAGCCCGCCGCCCTGGTCAGGCTTTTGAGGCGCGCAAGGTGCCGAAGGCTTCGCCCATGCGCACGGTTTTGCCGGGCACCTGGTTTGGCTTCCACTTCATGGAACCCCTGGGCATCACCAGCACCACGGTAGAGCCCAGCCGGAACCGACCCATTTCCTCGCCTTTCTCGAAGCTGACGGCGTCGTCACCCTGGTACTGCCAGCGGGATACCTTATGGAGGTTGGGTGCAATCACACCGCCCCAGGTGGTTTCTACACTGCCGACAATCATGGCGCCGACCAGAACCAGTGCCATGGGGCCGGCTTCGGTATCAAAGATACAGGCCACCCGCTCGTTGCGGGCGAACAGGTTGGGTACGTTTTCCGCGGTTACCGGATTAACGGAGAACAGCTTGCCCGGCACGTAGACCATTTCCCGAAGAGTGCCGGCCAGCGGCATGTGCACCCGGTGGTAGTCTTTCGGTGACAGGTAAATGGTGGAGAACTCACCTTCGGCAAAAGGCTTTGCCCGTTCCTCGTCACCACCGAGCAGTTCGGTCAGGCTGAAAGACTGGCCCTTGGCCTGGAACACCCGGTCGTCGCCGACTTGGCCGATCTGGCTGATGGCGCCGTCTACCGGGCTGACAAAGGTATCGGCAGCGTCTGCGACCGGCCGGATGCCGGGCTTCAGGGCCCGGGTAAAAAACTCGTTGAAGGTGGCGTAGGCCTCGGGGTTGGACTCGGCCGCCTCGCTCATATCCACGCCATAGCGATTGATAAACCAGCGGGTGAAGCGGTTTTTAAGTGCGGGTGATTTGTCGCTGTCGGCAAAACGGCCAGCCAGGCGGGAAACCGCCAGTTGCGGCGTTACGTACTGGCTCAGGACAAACAGTTTATCAAGCATCCGGAAAGTCTCTTACCTCGGGAAAGCGGCGAAGTTTAGCAAAACGCAGCCGCCGAATAGAAATGAATTCGTGCCATAAGGGTTGTTGAGGTCACGGTCAGGGCAGCTTCAGGCCGCGGGCCTGTTGTTCGGCCATGTCTTGCAGAATCCGGTGGAAACTCTTCAGTCGCTCGGTGGAAATCTCCCCCTCCGCAGCCGCCCTTTCAAGGGCGCAGCCCGGATCGCCCATGTGCCGGCAGTTACGGAACTTGCACAGGCCGATCAGTGGCCGGATTTCCCGGAACCCGTACTCCAGCTCCTGGGGTGTCATATGCCACAAGCCAAACTCCCGGATACCCGGAGAATCAATCAGGTCACCGCCGCCGGGCAGGTGAAACAGCTTGGCGGTCGTGGTGGTGTGCACACCTTTACCGGTACTCTCTGAGACCGCGCCCACCCGCAACAGTTCATCCGGCAGCAGGGTCTGGATGATCGACGACTTGCCCACACCGGACTGCCCCACAAACACACTGGTCTTGCCCCGCACCAGCGCCTCGACCTCCGGCGCCGCTTCGCCCTCGCAGGCCGCAGCCGACGTGCGTTCAACCTGGTAGCCCAAGGCTTCGTAGCGGGCCAGCAGGGTTTCGATCTGCTCCCGGTTACGATCATTAATCAGGTCGGTCTTGTTCAGCAGGATCACCGCCGGAATATCGGTGCTTTCCGAAGCCACCAGGTAGCGGTCAATCAGGTTGTCATGGGGCTCGGGCTCGGGGGCGATCACCAGGATAATGTGGTCAATATTCGCCGCCACCGGCTTCAGCGCCCCGAAATTATCCGGCCGTTGCAGCAGGTTGTCCCGCTCGCACCTGGCCACAATCACCCCGGTTTCACTCTTCCCGGGCCGCCAGACCACCCGGTCGCCTGTTACCAGGCTGTCGATATTGGCCCGGACAAAACACCGGAACACCTGCCCGGTGTCTTCGCCTTCCAGCGCCTCGATATCCAGTTGCTGCCCGTAGTGGGCAATCACCAGCCCTTCCTGCTCCGGCCCCAATTCCCCGGCCTCGGCCTGAGCCTCCACGGCTTTTTCCTTACGGGCCATGCGCTCGGTGCGTTCTTTCTGGATTTTCTCGATGCGCCACTGCTGGCGTTTATTCAGTTTTCTCTTGGCCATCGGCTCTTAAATGTTCCGGGGAAGTGGTGTGACACATGATACGTGAATCATGGACAATAGGCAGAGTTTCTGATGTTTGGCGCATGTCTGTCTGGACTCTGACCTGGGTGCAGGTGCTGGCCGGGGACACCTTTCCGGGAGACGCTACGAGCACGTCCCTGTGCGCTTGACTGAAGCCATCCTTGGCTTCAGACACTCCCGGAAAGGTGTCCCCGGCCAGCACCACTAACCACGGCGTGGGTTTCAGCTCAACACGCGGCCAGCAATGTAGCCCGAAGTGCAGGTGTGGTTGTGCTTTCCGGAAATGTGCGGAGCCATGGATGGCGGAGCAGAAGCGCCACATGGATGTGCCGCAAGGAGCGGTTTCCGGAAAGCACAACCACACCTGCACCAGCTCCCAAACTAAACCGCATAGGAAAAAAAGAATGCCCGACCACAACCGTTTAGTGTGGATAGACCTGGAAATGACCGGCCTGGATCCGGAGCAAGAACGGATCATCGAGATGGCCACGATTATTACCGATTCGGAACTGAACCTGGTGGCCGAAGGCCCGGTGATTGCCATTCACCAGCCTGACAGCCTGCTGGAGGCTATGGACGAATGGTGCACCAACACCCACGGCGCCAGCGGCCTGACCCAGCGGGTGAAGGACAGCAAAACCAGCGAGGCAGAAGCCGAGCAGGAGACCCTGGCGTTCCTGAAGCAGTATCTGTCCGCCGGCGAATCGCCCCTGTGTGGCAACAGCATCGGCCAGGATCGCCGGTTCCTGGTGAAGTACATGCCGGAACTGGAAGCTTTCTTCCACTACCGGAACCTGGACGTCTCAACCATCAAGGAGCTGGCTCGCCGCTGGCGGCCGGATGTGCTGGATGGTGTGAAGAAGAAAGGCAGCCACCTGGCGCTGGACGATATCCGCGATTCCATCGAGGAACTGCGCCACTACCGCGAGCACTTCTTCAAGCTGTAAGGCCGTGCCGGCGCAACGCCCAGGTAACGTGCTCCCGCACCAGTTCTGACGGGTGGTCCGCCCGTTGCTTCAGTGCCTCGATCACCGGAATGGTGCTCGGGGCATTGCCCAGTCCTACCGCCAGGTTGCGCAGCCAGTTCTCGTAGCCGGTTCTGCGTATAGCAGAGCCTTCGGTGTTTTTCAGAAACTGCTCTTCCGTCCACAGGAACAACTCGGCCAGGTTGGTGTTGTCCAGGCCGTGTCTGGGCTGGAAGTCGTCTTCCCGGGTGGGCTTGCTGAATTTGTTCCAGGGGCATACCAGCTGGCAATCGTCGCAGCCGAATACCCGGTTGCCCATTTTCGAGCGCAGCTCTTCCGGGATCGGGCCTTTCAGTTCAATGGTCAGGTAGCTGATGCAGCGGCGGGCATCCAGTAAGTGAGCGCCAACAAAGGCATCGGTCGGGCACACTTCCAGGCAGGCGGAGCAGGAGCCGCAGTGCTGTTTCTCGAAGGGCTCATCCACCGGCAGCGGTGCGCTGGTGAAGATTTCACCGAGGAAAAAGTAAGAGCCGGCTTTCGGGTGAATCAGCATGTTGTTCTTGCCGATCCAGCCAAGTCCGGCCCGTTGCGCCAGCCCCCGCTCAAGAACCGGGGCACTGTCCACAAAGGCCCGGTAGTCGTAGCCGCTGACGGCTTCATCGATCTTTTTGGCCAGGGTTGCCAGGCGTTTGCGCATCAGCTTGTGGTAGTCGCGCCCCAGGGCGTAGCGGGTGATGTAGGCGGTTTCCCGGTTAGTAAGCGCTTGTTTCGGGTTGTCGGGCGAGGGCAGGTAGTCCATGCGCACGGAGATGACCCGTAGGGTGCCGGGTACCAGGGAGTCCGGGGTGTAGCGTTTGTCGCCGTGGTCGGCCATGTAGGCCATGTCGCCGTGGTAACCGGCGGCCAGCCAGCGTTGCAGGCGTTCGGCATGGGGGCCGGTGTCGGCCAGGGTAATGCCAGCATCGGCAAAGCCGAGATCCCTTGCCCACTGCCGGATTTGCTCCGGCAGGGTGGTCAGTTCGGTGCCGGAAGGGTGATTTTCAGTGGTCTCGGGCTGGCTGGTCATGATCGCAACGTCGGCCTTTGAAGCCTGCAGAGATTTAATTTGATTAAGTTATGACCTTTTTTCCTGTTTTGCTATGCTTAACAGGTATCTGGCCAATTTTCTTAAACCGGTTTCTTTAACGGGATGCCCCATGCGCTACGCGGACAGTCTACCAGAAGCCCTGTACTCCGCCGACTCGGTTCGAGCGATGGATCGGTATCTTATTGATCAGCAGGGTGTTGATGGCTTTGAGTTGATGCAGTCCGCGGCCAGGGGAGCGTTTCGCCAACTGCTCCGGCACTGGCCGTCTCCTGCATCGATTCTGGTGCTGTGCGGGGCTGGCAATAATGGCGGCGATGGTTACCTGATCGCCCTGAATGCCCATAAGCAGGGGATTCCTGTGCAGTGTGTGTCGGTCAGCCCGGCGGGCAAGCTGTCGGGAGATGCTCTCAAGGCCTTCAAGGCTGCCGAACAGGCCGGTGTTGCAGTGGCTGATTTCGCCGGGTTGCCGGAAGGTGACCTGGCCCGACGGCTTGCCGCTGCAGGCGTGGTGGTGGATGCCATGTTGGGTACCGGTGTGGCGGGTGCTCCCCGGGAACCGTTTGCCGGCATTATCCAGGCATTAAACCAGGCCCGGGTGCCGGTGCTGGCAGTGGATTTGCCTTCCGGCCTGAATGCTACGACGGGTGCGGCTGAAGGCGAGGTGGTTCGTGCCACGGTTACGGTCACGTTTATCGGCGCCAAGGCCGGGCTGTTTACCGGTGCAGGTGCCGGTGTTTGCGGGCGGGTAGTGTTTGAATCCCTGGGCGTGCAAGAGCAGCTGCAAGGCTATGCCGGCCAGCCGCTGGCAAGTTTGCAGTCCTGGGCCCGGTGCCGGGATTGGTTTCCTGAGCGGCCGCTGAATGCCCACAAAGGGCAGTTTGGCCATGTGTTGGTGGTGGCGGGTGATCGTGGCTTTGGTGGCGCCGGCATCATGGCGGCAGAGGCGGCGGCCCGTTCCGGCGCGGGGCTGGTCAGCCTGGCTACCCGGCCTGAGCATGTAACTGCGGCCCTGGCCCGGTGTCCGAATGTCATGTGCCATGGCCTGATTCATGGGTCGGAACTGGCGCCGCTGTTGCAGCAGGCAGACATTGTAGTGTGTGGCCCGGGCATTGGCCGCTCGGCCTGGGGCCAGCAGATGTTGCAGCAGGTTCTCGACAGCGGGAAACCGCAGGTGCTGGATGCCGACGCCCTGAACCTGATGGCTGCCCGTGCGGTGGCAACGGCAGACAACCGTGTACTGACCCCGCATCCGGGAGAGGCGGCACGGCTACTGGAATGCAGCGTGGCCGAGATTGAAGCAGACCGTCTGAGAGCGGCCACACGGATTCAGAAGCTTTGGGGTGGTATCGTTTTGCTCAAAGGCGCAGGAACCGTGATTACCGACGGGTCCAACACGCCGTTTGTGGTAGCCGGGGGCAATCCCGGTATGGCGACCGGAGGCATGGGGGATGTGTTGTCCGGCATGATCGGAGCGTTTCTTGGCCAGCTGGAGGATTTTACCCGGGCCACGGTTGCGGCGGCCTCTGCCCACCTGGCAGCGGCAGACCTGGCATCGGAACGGGTTGGCTACAAGTCCCTGGTGCCGGCCGATGTCCTGGATGCCTTGCCGTCGGTATTGAAGCAAACTGAAACCATGCCATTCCATGACGACCGGGAGGCGCGATGAGTATTTTTGGCAACGAACGCCGGTTGTTTCTCGAAGGCGAGGCCGAAACTGTGAAGCTGGGCTCCGAGCTGGCCCGGCTGGCCCAGGCCTCGGAGCAGGGGCTGACGGTGTTTCTGGATGGCGACCTGGGTATGGGGAAAACCACCCTGAGCCGCGGTGTGATTCGTGCCCTGGGCCATGAAGGCGCGGTTAAAAGCCCCACCTATACGCTGGTGGAGCCCTATGAAGACCTGGAACCGCCGGTTTACCACTTCGACCTGTACCGGCTGGGCGATCCTGAAGAACTGGAATACATGGGTATCCGGGATTACTTCGCCAGCCGCAGTTTCCGCCTGATCGAATGGCCGGAGCGCGGCGAAGGCATATTGCCGGACCCGGATATCGAGATTCACCTGGAACGGGAAGGCGAGGGGCGTTCGGTCGTGCTCAGGGCACGTTCGGAACTGGGCGCCAGACTGCTGAACGAAATTGAGTTAATTGGGCCGGAATCATGAGAGTTGTACTGGGGTTCTTGTTGATGATGACTGCAAGCCTGGCCAGCGCCGCTGCTCAGGTGGAAGGTGTGCGTATCTGGCCGGCACCGGATCACACCCGCCTGGTGCTGGACACCGCCGGTGCAGTGGAGCACAACGTGTTTTCGTTGTCTGCCCCGTCCCGGCTGGTCATCGATCTGAAAAATGTTTCCCTGAAAACCGACTTCAGCAAGGTGGACCTGGAAGGCAGCCCGATTCGCCGCATCCGCAGCGCGCGGCGAAATGGCAACGACCTGCGCGTAGTGCTGGATCTTGCCAGTGATATCAAACCGCGAAGCTTTGCCCTGGAGCCCAACCAGCAATACGGACACCGGCTGGTGGTTGACCTGATCGACGAGAAAGGTAGCCGCATAGAGCGGGCTACCAGCCCCACCGTCACCCAGGATTCTGCAGGCAAGCGGGATATCATCGTGGTGATTGATGCCGGCCACGGTGGCGAAGACCCCGGCGCCACCGGCCCCCGGGGCACCCGTGAGAAAGACGTCGTTCTGAGGATGGCGAAAACCCTGGCAGACCTGGTTAACAAGCAGCCGGGCTTTACCGCCAAACTGACCCGCACCGGGGATTACTACATCGGCCTGCGCAACCGCACCATCCTGGCCCGCAAATATAACGCCGACCTGTTTGTGTCGGTGCATGCGGATGCCTTCCGCACACCGCAACCCAGTGGAGCCTCGGTGTTTGCGCTGTCCCAGCGCGGCGCCACCAGTGAAACGGCACGGTGGCTGGCCCAGAGTGAAAACAGTTCGGACCTGATCGGCGGTGCCGGAGGCCTTTCGCTGGAAGGTCGGGACGAAATGCTGGCCGGTGTACTGCTGGATCTGTCCATGACAGCCAGCATCAATGCCAGCCTCGGTGTCGGTAGTTCGGTTCTGGGCCGGCTGGGCAACGTGGCCAAGCTGCACAAGCCCGGGGTGGAGCAGGCGGCCTTTGTGGTGCTGAAATCCCCGGATATCCCCTCGATCCTGGTCGAGGCCGGCTTTATTTCCAACCCCAAGGAAGAAAAGAACCTGGCCAGCCAGTGGTACCGCGACAAGCTGGCGAGCGCGATCATGGATGGTATTCATGAATACTTCCGGCGCACGCCGCCGCCAGGCACCCTGTTGGCCTGGCAAAAACAGAACAAGGGTAGCCCGGAAGTGAGTCAGTACCGGATTCGCCGTGGCGATACCCTGTCGGGCGTGGCCCGGCAGAATCAGACCACCGTCAGTGAGCTCATGCGCTTTAACGGCATGAGCGATGATCGTGTTATGGTAGGGCAAACCATTCGTATTCCCTCATCCTGATCAAGAGGTAGTTCCCGGTTATGCCCCACATCCAATTGCTCTCGCCCCGGCTTGCCAACCAGATAGCCGCCGGCGAGGTGGTGGAGCGCCCTGCATCCGTAGTTAAAGAGCTGGTAGAGAATGCCCTGGATGCAGGGGCCGGCCGGGTAGATATCGAGATCGAGCAGGGCGGGGTCAAGCTGATCCGGGTTCGTGATGACGGTTCCGGTATCGACGAAGCGGACCTGCCCCTAGCCCTGAGCCGCCACGCCACCAGCAAGATCCTGACCCTGGACGACCTCGAAGCGGTGGGTACCCTCGGCTTTCGGGGTGAAGCCCTGGCCAGTATCAGCTCGGTATCCCGCCTGTCCCTGACTTCCCGAACCGAGACGCAGGAAGCCGCTTCCCGGGTGGAAGTGGAAGGCCGGGATATGGACGCGAAAATCTCGCCGGCCGCCCATCCGGTGGGCACCACGGTGGAAGTGCGGGACCTGTTCTTCAACACCCCGGCCCGGCGCAAATTCCTGCGCACCGAGAAAACCGAATTCAACCACGTGGAAGAATGCATTCGCCGGCAGGCCCTGAGCCGTTTCGATGCCGGCTTTACCCTGCGCCACAACCAGCGGGTAGTGCAGAGCCTGAGACCGGCGGAATCGCCACTGGATAAAGAACGGCGCATCAGTTCCCTGTGCGGCCAGCAGTTTATCGACAACGCCGTGGTGATCGATGCCGAGGCCAGTGGCCTGCGGTTATGGGGCTGGGTGGCGCTGCCAACGTTCTCCCGCTCCCAGGCGGATCTTCAGTATTTTTTCGTCAACGGCCGGGTTATTCGCGACAAGCTGGTGGCCCACGCCGTGCGCCAGGCCTACCGGGATGTACTCTACAACAACCGTCACCCGGCCTTCGTGCTGTACCTGGAAGTGGACCCGGCCACGGTGGATGTGAATGTGCACCCCACCAAGCATGAAGTTCGCTTCCGGGATGGCCGGCTGGTGCACGATTTTATTTTCCGTACCCTGCACCGGGCACTGGCCGATGTACGCCCGGATGATCACCTGCGGGGCGCCGTAGCGCAATCGTTCGGGCGCGAGCCGGAGGCTGCTGCTGGTGCGGGTACCGACGCTCCGGCATTCCAGCCGCAGTCGCACCAGATATCCGGGCAGCCCTCTGCTTTTAACGGACATTTCGGACAGGCCGGAGGCCCGCAGCCACAGCAGGAATGGAAAGCCAGCGACCAGATGGCTTTCTATAATTCCCTGAACGAAGGCGGTGGTGTGGCCACCGCATCCCGGTCTGAAGGCTTTACACCGCAGCCCATGCCAACGCCGCCACAGGATGGCGAGGAAGAACCGCCGCTGGGTTACGCCATTGCCCAGCTGCACGGTATCTATATCCTCGCCCAGAGCCGGGCAGGGATGATCGTGGTGGATATGCACGCCGCCCATGAACGCATTACCTACGAGCGTATGAAGCGTGCGCTGGTGGAGCAGGACCTGAAAAGCCAGCCGTTGCTGGTGCCCCTGTCCCTTGCCGTCAGCCAGAAGGAAGCGGCGCTGGCGGAAACCCATGGGGAAGAATTGCAGCACTTGGGCCTGCAGATTGAACGCATCGGGCCGGAAACCCTGGCGGTTCGGCAGATTCCGGCGCTGCTGCGCGGTGCCGATACCGAACAGCTGGTGCGGGATGTACTGGCCGACCTGATCGAGCATGGCCAGAGTGACCGGGTAGAAGCCGTCACCCACGAATTGTTGGGCACCATGGCTTGCCATGGTTCGGTGCGGGCCAACCGGCAGTTGACCATCCCTGAAATGAATTCCCTGCTGCGGGACATGGAAGCCACCGAACGCAGCGGCCAGTGTAACCACGGACGGCCTACCTGGACCCTGGTGACCCTGTCCGAGCTGGACAAGCTGTTCCTCAGGGGGCGCTGATCGCCATGACGCAGCCTTCTGCCGGTGCCGGACAGCCATTGCCTCCGGCCATTTTTCTGATGGGGCCCACCGCCTCTGGTAAAACCGACCTGGCCATGGCCCTGTGTGACCGGCTGCCCTGCGAGATTATCAGTGTCGATTCCGCCATGATCTACCGTGGCATGGATATCGGCACCGCCAAGCCGAGCGCTGAAGAGCTGGCCCGGGCACCACACCGCCTGATTGATATTTGCGACCCGGCCGATACCTACTCGGCGGCCGACTTTCGCCGGGATGCACTGGCAGAAATGGCCGATATAACCCGCCGCGGGCGAATACCGCTGCTGGTGGGCGGCACCATGATGTACTTCAAGGCCTTGCTGCACGGCATGTCAGGCTTACCCTCTGCCAGCCCGGAGTTGCGCCGGCAAATCGAGCAGGAAGCCGAATCCCTTGGCTGGCAGCACCTGCATGATGAGCTTTCGGCAAAGGATCCGGTGGCGGCTGAGCTGATCCATCCCAATAATCGCCAGCGCCTGATGCGTGCCATCGAGGTGATTCGCCTGACCGGCCGGCCGATTTCTGAACTCTGGCAGGCAGAGTCGGGAACTTCTGCACAGCAACAGCGGTCCGGTATTGAGGATTACACGTATTTCACCAAGTGGCAGGCAGACGAAACCGGCGACCTGCCGTATACTGTTTTCCAGTTTGCTCTGGCCCCCGAGGAGCGCAAGGTTCTTCACGAGAGAATCGAAAAACGTTTCCTGCTGATGCTGGAGTCCGGTTTTCTGGAAGAAGTCCGGCGCCTGATGGCCCGGGGAGACCTGAACCCGGAGCTGCCGTCCATGCGTTGCGTGGGCTATCGACAGGCATGGGAATACCTGGCTGGCGATTGTAACTACGAAACCTTTGTAAACCGGGGCGTAGCGGCTACCCGCCAGCTGGCAAAGCGCCAGCTTACCTGGCTGCGAAAATGGCCGGATTTGCACTGGCTGAACAGCGGTGATCCGCAAGTGGTGCTGGAAACCTTGAAAAAGTCCGGACTACCCACCACATTTAATTCTGAAAAATGACGATCTGCACTTACCTATAAACAGGAGAATAAACATGTCAAAAGGGCATTCCTTACAAGACCCTTACCTCAACGCTCTGCGCAAGGAACGCATTCCGGTTTCTATCTTTCTGGTAAACGGCATCAAGCTGCAGGGCCAGATCGAATCCTTTGACCAGTTCGTAATCCTGCTGAAGAACACTGTCAGCCAGATGGTTTACAAGCACGCTATTTCTACCGTGGTACCGGCCCGCAATGTGCGTCTGCCGCAAGCGACCGTGGCAGGAGAGGAAGAGTCTGAAGACTGATACCTCCGGAGTTTCCGGTTTTAACACCCGCGTTCCAGGACAGCCCTTGAGCTGGAGTGGCCGCGGGTGTTTGTTTTTATGGAGTAGACCGAATCTTGTTTGAACGTCCTGACGTCGGAGAACGGGCGGTTCTCGTCCACATCGATTTTACCGCCCACGAAGACACTGAAGACCCGGGCGAGTTCCGGGAACTGGTTACCTCGGCCGGCGTTGAGCCGGTTGCCAGCGTAACCGGAACGCGAAAGCAGCCCAGCCCCCGGCTGTTCGTAGGGGAGGGCAAGCTGGAGGAGATCCGTGATGCGGTTGTCGCCAGCGAGGCTGACGTGGTGCTGTTTAACCACGCCCTGAGCCCCAGCCAGGAGCGCAACATCGAACGGGAGTTGCAGTGCCGGGTACTGGACCGTACCGGGGTCATCCTGGATATCTTTGCCCAGCGTGCCCGCACCCACGAAGGTAAGCTGCAGGTAGAACTGGCCCAGCTCGAGCATATGTCGACCCGGCTGGTACGGGGCTGGACCCACCTGGAACGCCAGAAGGGCGGTATCGGCCTGCGCGGCCCGGGTGAAACCCAGCTCGAAACCGACCGCCGGCTGCTACGTGAACGCATCAAATCCATTCACAAACGCCTGGAGAAGGTGCGTAAACAGCGGGACCAGGGCCGCCGTGCCCGGAAGCGGGCAGATATCCCGACCCTGTCCCTGGTGGGCTATACCAATGCCGGTAAATCCACCCTGTTCAACCGGATTACAACTTCCAGCGTATATGCTGCAGACCAGTTGTTCGCAACCCTGGACCCAACCCTGCGCCGGCTGGAACTTCCGGACATAGGGCCGGTCGTAGTGGCGGACACGGTGGGCTTCATCCGGCACTTGCCCCATAAGCTGGTGGAAGCCTTCCGCGCGACGCTGGAAGAAACCATCCAGGCGACGACCCTGCTGCATGTGATCGATTGTCATGACGATCGTCGTGATGAAAACATCGAGCAGGTCGAAGAAGTGCTGGCAGAAATCGGCGCCGATGAGATTCCCCAGTTGCAGGTGTTCAACAAGATTGACCTGTTGGAAGATTTCGAGCCCAGGGTAGACCGTAACGAAGAAGGTATTCCGGTGCGGGCCTGGGTATCGGCGGTCACCGGCGCTGGTCTGGACTTGCTGTTCGATGCCATTGTCGAGCGGCTCGCAGAAGACGTCGTGCATCACTTTGTTGTGCTCGGGCCGGCCGATGGCAAGCTTCGGGCATTGCTGCACGAAGCCGGCTCGGTGCTGAGTGAGGAGCATCGGGACACCGGTGAATCGGTAGTAGAAGTAAGATTGCAGAACCGGGACTGGCAGCAACTGCTGAGCCGGGCAGGGGTGCGTGAAGACGCCATACGCCTTGAGCAGCGGATCGCCTGAATCCACCCGGCTATTGCCGGGGGCAGGATAAATCCCTAGTATTTGCAGCCATTCGATAAAACACGAACGGAGAGAACTATGGCCTGGAACGAACCGGGTGGAAACCGCAACGACAACGATCCCTGGGGGACCGGTGGTCGTCGCGGCAATGATCAGGGTCCGCCAGACCTCGACGAAGCGCTGAAAAAGGGCCTCGACAAACTCAACCGGATGCTGGGCGGCAAAGGCGGCTCTGGCTCCGGCAACAACGGCAGCAGCTCGGGCGGTAGCAGTGGTGGCTTTGGTGCCATCCTGGCCATCGCAGCGATCCTGGTTGTCGGTTACGTGATGTACCAGTCGTTCTACACCGTAGACGAACAGGAGCGCGCCGTTGTGCTGCGTTTCGGTGAATACAGCCGTACCGAGAATCCGGGCTTGCGCTTCAAGGTGCCGTTGATTGATAACGTGTACAAGGTGCGGGTAACGAACGTACGTACTGCCCAGTCCTCCGGCCAGATGCTGACCCAGGACGAGAACCTGGTGACTGTGGACCTTCAGGTCCAGTACCGGGTTGGTGATGCCAAGGCCTACGTGCTGAACATCCGGGATTCCAACCAGGCCCTGGCCTTTGCCACCGACAGTGCCCTGCGCCATGAAGTGGGTAGTTCATCCCTGGATGACGTACTGACCGAAGGCCGTGCCGAGCTGGCTGTGCGGGTTGAACAGCGGTTGCAGAGCTTCCTGCGTGACTATGGCGCGGGTCTTGAGATCGTTCGTGTCAACGTGGAAAGCACCCAGCCTCCGGGACCGGTGCAGGACGCCTTCCGTGAAGTTCAGCGTGCCCGTGAAGACGAGCAGCGCCTGAAGGAAGAAGCGGAAACCTACCGTAACAAGATTGTTCCGGAAGCCCGGGGCCAGGCCCAGCGCATGATTGAAGAAGCCAGCGCCTACAAGGAAGAGGTGATCGAGCGGGCCCGTGGTGAAACCGCGCGTTTCAACCAGTTGCTTGCCGTGTATGAAAACGCCCCGGCGGTTACCCGTGAGCGTATGTACATCCAGGCCCTGGAACAGGTTCTGGGTAACAGCAGCAAGATCTTTGTCGACACCGAAAGCAGCGGCAACATGATGTACCTGCCCCTGGATCGTCTGACTCAGGGTCGCCTGCCGGCGAACAGTTCCGGTAATTCCGGTTCCGGTAACCAGCAGCTTGATATCCAGACACTGACCGACCAGGTACTGCAGGAACTGCGTACCCGTCAGGACACCAACATCCGGAGGAGCAGATAAGCCATGGGACCTAAAGGTGTAGTGGGTCTTGCAGGCGCCCTTATTGTTGTCCTGCTCGTGCTGTCCAGCGTGTATATCATTCCCGAAACCCATCGGGGCGTGAAACTGCGTTTCGGTGAGTTGGTGGAAACCAACATCCAGGCAGGTATCCATTTCAAGGTGCCGGTGATCGACCAGATCCGTGAGTTCGATATCCGGGTGCTGACCATGGACCTTCCCTCCCGCCAGTACCTGACGGTGGAGAAGAAGCCCCTGGATGTGGACTCCTACGTGGCCTGGAAAATCCGTGACGTAGACCAGTTCTACCGGGCTACCGGTGGTGACGAGTTCCGTGCCCAGACGCTGATCCTGTCCCGCGTGGACAACGGCCTGCGTGACGAGTTCGGTATCCGCACCATGCACGAGGTGGTATCCGGCCAGCGTGATGAGCTGATGCACACCCTGCGGGACCGTGCCAACGAAACGGCCATTACAGAATTCGGTATCGAAATCCTGGATATCCGGGTCAAGGCCATCGAACTGCCGGGCTCCGTCAGCGAGAACGTGTATCGCCGGATGGCGACCGAGCGCCAGAAGCTGGCCCAGGAATTCCGTTCCCGGGGCCAGGAGCTGGCTGAAGGTATCCGTGCCGATGCGGACCGTCAGCAAACCGTTATCCTGGCAACGGCCTTTGCCGAAGCTGAGGAAACCCGCGGTGAGGGTGACGGTGAAGCCGCCCGGATCTACGCGGACTCCTACGGTGCTGACGAGGAATTCTACAGCTTTTACCGTAGCTTGCAGGCGTACCAGAACACCTTCGCCGGCAAAGATGACATCATGGTCATCGATTCTGACAGCAACTTCATGAAGTTCCTGAAGGACCCTGCCGGCGCCAACTGATCGGCCAGCAGGCACTGAAAACCGGAATACTCAGGTATTCCGGTTTTTTTGTGTCTGCCAAGGGTGTAGAATTCTGGCGGTTTTGTGCGGGTATTTTTGGCCCGCTCATCCTGAACCCTGAGTCATTCCCCCGGCACGTGGCCGGAAAGGGAAAAACGGACAACCGAATCTCATGACTGTATCTGATCGCTGGTTACTGCCAGATGGTGTCGAAGATATTCTTCCACCGCTGGCCGGACAGATCGAATCCCTGCGCCGGGAAGTAATGGACACCTGCCAGCGTTGGGGCTACCAACTGGTAATTCCCCCGCTGATCGAATATCTCGAGTCCCTGTTTACAGGCACCGGACACGACCTGGAACTGCAAACCTTCAAGCTTACCGACCAACTGACTGGCCGGATGATGGGTGTGCGCGCAGATATGACTCCCCAGGCCGCCCGCATTGATGCCCATACCCTGGGCCAGGACGGTATTACCCGCCTGTGCTATGCCGGCCATGTTCTGCATACCCGCCCGCGTCACATGCTGACCGGCCGTACGCCGATCCAGGCCGGTTGCGAACTGTTTGGCAGTGCCTCTGAATCTGCAGACCTGGAAGTTATCAGCCTGATGCTGGAGGCCCTCCGGGTGGCTGGCCTGCCCCGGGTGCACCTGGACCTTGCCCATGTTTCCATCTACGAAAGCCTGATCTCTGCGGCCGGCTTTGACAAAGACACCGAAGCCTCGGTGTTTGATGCCATGGCGCGCAAGTCAGTGCCTGAACTGGATGAACTGTTGGGCGATTGTGCCGAAGGCTCAGCCGGTGCGCGCCTGCGCAAGCTGGCGCGGGTAAACGGTGGCGTGGAAGCGCTGGATGAGGCCCGCAGTATTCTGGGTGGTGCTTCCGATGCGCTGGATGCTGCCCTGGACCAGTTGTCCCGGGTGGCAGACATGCTGCAGAGGGACTATCCGGAAGTGAGCCTTGGCTTCGATTTCTGCGAGCTTCGCGGTTACAACTATCACACCGGTCTGGTATTTGCCGCCTATGTGCCCGGCCATGGCGACTCGGTTGCCAAGGGTGGTCGCTACGACGCCATCGGCAGCGATTTCGGCCGTGCCCGCCCGGCGACCGGCTTCAGCCTGGATATCCGGGCACTGGTGGCCCTGGGGCAGCGCTCTGTGCAGCGTCCGGGCTCTGTCTGGGCACCGGCAGATGCCGATCCTGCCCTCGAGCAGGCGGTCGCCGCGCTTCGGGCAACCGACACCGTAATTCGGGCACTGCCTGAAGATGCACACACCGATCCGGCCTCAAAGGGCTGCGACCGGCAACTGGTCAAGCGTGACGGCCAGTGGATTCTGGAAGCTCTGGGCTGAGACATCGCCCGGTGCTTGATGATATTTTCGCGTAAATTTGCAAGGCGCCTGCCTCCGGGCTGCCTGATGTGAGAGAGAATCATGGGTAAAAATGTAGTTGTGCTGGGCACCCAGTGGGGTGATGAAGGCAAGGGCAAGATTGTCGACCTTCTGACAGACAAGGTGTCTGCCGTTGTACGGTTCCAGGGTGGCCATAACGCCGGTCATACCCTGGTAATCGATGGCAAGAAGACCGCGTTGCACCTGATTCCGTCCGGTATTCTGCGTAAGGACGTCCAGTGCCTGATCGGTAACGGTGTGGTTCTGTCGCCGGAAGCCCTGCTCAAGGAAGTCCGTGAGCTGGAAGCCAACGGTGTACAGGTTCGCGATCGCCTGAAGATCAGCCTGGCGTGTCCGGTTATCCTGCGTACCCACGTTCGTATCGACCAGGCCCGCGAGCGCGCCAAGGGTAACGACAAGATCGGCACCACCGGTCGTGGTATCGGCCCTGCCTACGAAGACAAGGTGTCCCGTCGCGGCGTACGTGTCGGCGATCTGTGCAACAAGGCCGACTTTGAAGCCAAGCTGCGCGAGATCATGTCTTACCACAACTTCGTGCTGACCGAGTACTTCAAGGAAGAGGCCGAAGATATCGATGCGGCCCTGGAAGAGCTGATGCAGATGGCGGAGGAAATCCTGCCTATGTCTGCTGACGTAACCGACATCCTGCACGACTACCGCAAGCGCGGCGAGCATATCCTGTTTGAAGGTGCCCAGGGCTCCCTCCTGGATATCGACCTGGGTACCTACCCGTATGTCACATCGTCCAACACCACCGCCGGCGGCACCGCCACCGGTTCCGGTTTTGGCCCGCTTTACCTGGACTACGTACTCGGTATTACCAAGGCCTACACCACCCGCGTGGGCTCCGGTCCGTTCCCCACCGAGCTGTTTGATGCCATGGGCGAGCACCTGGCCGTGAAGGGTAACGAAGTGGGCACCACCACGGGTCGCTCCCGCCGCTGTGGCTGGTTTGACGCCGTGGCCCTGCGCCATGCGATCCAGATCAACAGTGTATCCGGCATCTGCCTGACCAAGCTGGACGTTCTGGACGGCCTGGAGACCGTGAAGGTGTGCGTGGGTTACAAAACACCGAACGGCGAGATTGCCCGTCCGCCCATCGGCTGCGATAACTACGCCGATATCGAGCCTGTCTACGAAGAGCTGCCGGGCTGGAGCGAAAGCACCGTGGGCCTGACCAGCGTCGACCAGCTGCCGGAGAACGCCAAGGCGTATATCCGCTTCCTGGAAGAGCAGATTGAGGCGCCGATCGACATCATCTCGACCGGTCCGGACCGCATCGAGACCATTACCCTGCGCCATCCTTTCGGGGAATAAGGCCCAGGAGAAAAAAAACCGCCTGCAGCGAGAGCTTCAGGCGGTTTTTTCGTCTCAGGGCAGGCTTCAGGGCTTTTCAGCGATAATGGTTGCCCGCTTCGGCCCCGGGTAGCCTTCAATGGTTTTCGAGGGGTTGGCGGGGTCCAGGAAGTCTTTCAGGGAGTTGAAACGCATCCAGTCGGTACTGCGCTGTTCTTCGGTGGTGGTAACGCTGACATCCACCACCCGGGCATTGCGGAAACCGGTGCGGTCGAGCCAGCGCAGAAGGGTGGGGCAGCTGGGCAGGAACCAGACATTGCGCATCTGCCCGTAGCGGTCTTCCGGCATCAGGCTGTAGCCCCCCGGGCCGTCCACCACCAATGTTTCCAGCACCAGTTCGCCGCCCCGGCGCAGGGTGCCTTTCAGCTCCAGCAGGTGATCCAGCGGCGAGCGGCGGTGATACAGCACGCCCATAGAGAAGGTGGTATCGAACAGCTCCAGGTTCTCCGGCAGATCTTCCATACGCACGGGAAGCAGGTCGACCGGTACGTTGTCCAGATACCCCTTTACCGCCAGGAACTGAAACATGAACAGCAGTCCCGGATCGATACCCACCACCCGTTTTGCCCCGGCCCCCGCCATACGCCAGCAGTGATAGCCGGAGCCGCAGCCCACATCCAGGATAGTGCGCCCGTTCAGGTCCGCCAGGTGCGGGGCCACACGGTCCCATTTCCAGTCCGAACGCCATTCGGTATCAATGTGGGTGCCGAAAAACTCGAACGGGCCTTTGCGCCAGGGCATCAGGCCGCGCAGGCCCTGCTCAAGGCGTTCCGCCTGCTCCGGAGAAAGAGGCTCTGGGCCTGACACCGACACCGCAGAGGTGTTGAGGTCGACGGTGGCATCAGTCACCGATGGCAGTGCGTCAAGGGCGGCCTGCCAGCGGGCCATGTCGCCGTGGGGATTGTCTTCAAAACGGCTGACCAGCTGGCCGGTGAGCACGCTGGCCCAGGCCTGTTGGTGCTCGCCATTGAGGTAGTCCAGGAACGGAGTGAAATGGTTACGCCAGTCGAAAGCTGCCATGGGTCTTGGTCGGTCTCGGAATCAGGGGTTCTTGATGGCCAGCATGGAGACAAAGTTGAAGCACTGGTACCATACCAGTACCTGGTCAAAGCCGGCGTTCATGAGTCGTTCGCGGTGGGCTGACAGCGTTTCCGGGATCAGCACGTTTTCAATGGCGGACCGCTTCTGGCTGATTTCCAGGTCGGAGTACCCGTTAGCCCGTTTGAATTCATGGTGCAGGCGGGTCTGGGTATCCTGCTCGATATCCGATTCAAAGCGGATTTTTTCCGACAGGATCAGCACGCCGCCCGGCAGGGTGGCATCGGCAATGCGGGTCAACAGATCCAGCCGCTGTTCGGGGGGCACAAACTGTAAGGTAAAGTTGAGGGTGGTTACCGAGGCCTGGCTCAGTTCCGTCGCCAGAATGTCTTCGCACCGGAGGGTGACCGGCAGTTCGTGGTCATCCAGGGCAATGTAATGTTCGCAGCGCTCGATCATCGCGCTGGAGTTGTCTACACCCACCAAGGTGCAGTCACCGTAGGGAATGCCGTGGCGCATGGCGAGGGTGGATGCGCCCAGGGAACAGCCCAGGTCATAGCAGTGGGAACCCGGTTGCACGTACTGCTCGGTGATCACTTCGATCATCGGAATAATGGTGGTGTAGCCGGGCACCGATCGGCGGATCATGTCCGGGAATACGCGGGCAACCGAGGCATCAAAGCGGAAGTCTTCCGGATTGCGTTCCGTGGCAAACAGGCGGTCGGTCAGTTGCTCCGGTTGTGTCGGCTTGCGGTCACTCATTGCCGGCTTCTCCGGCGGGTTCGGAGGCCAGGTCCTTGTCGGTGGGTGAAGGCCGCTGGCAGCGGATACCGCGATTCTTGTAGTCCACCAGGATGCCCCGGAAAGACGGGTCCACATCGGCAGCAATGGCCAGGTAACCGTTATCACACACCGCATGCAACTCGGAGGACTTGCGGGACATCCGGAACTCCTCGCCCGGCTTGATGTGGATGGCCTGGAAGTCGCCCACCGGCACATGGTCCTTGTTGTCCGAGTGGTCGATGCGGCCGCTGGCTTCCAGCGCCAGCACGGTGCCCACTACAGCCACCAGGGCGGTGACAATCAGGCTGCGCACGGAATAACGGTTTTCGTTGTCGCTCATTGCTTACCTCTTTACGAAATTCAGTATTGCCCGGGCAGGGAAATGGCTGGCTCCTGCAGGGCCGACAGTTGCTCACGCAATGCCAGGACCTGGTCGGACCAGAAACGGGGCTGGGCAAACCAGGGGAAGAACCGGGGGAAGGCAGGGTCTTCCCAGCGCCGGGCCAGCCAGGCGCAGTGGGCGATCTGCCGATAACAGCGCAAGGGTTCGATCAGGTGCCGCTCCCGGCGGTTGAAGTCCCGGAACATTTCATAGCCTTCCAGCAGCTCGCCTAGCTGGCTGCCCCTTTCAGTGGCCTCGCCGTTCAGCAGCAGCCACATATCCTGTACCGCGGGGCCGGTGCGGCAGTCATCCAGGTCGACAAACAGCATGGTTTCGTCACGACACAGGATGTTGCTGGCGTGGCAGTCTCCGTGAATGCGCAGGGTGTCGACAACACCGGCCTCTTCGATCCGCTGCTGGCAGCCCCTGACCAGGTCCGGAATCAGGCTGTCCCACGCTGGCCGGAGATCGTCCGGTACCCAGCCACCCTCAATCAGCAGGGCATTATGATCCTGAATGCCTTGCACCAGATCAAAGCCGGGGCGGTGCTGAAAGCTTTTGGTGGCGCCCAGGTTGTGGATCTGGCCCAGCCACTGGCCGAGACGATACAGGGTGTCGGTAATGCTGGTATCCGGCGCCTGTCCGCCCCGCTGGGGGAACACTGCGAACCGGAAGTCGCCATGCCGGCCAAGGGATTCGCCGTTCTCCATGATCATGGGGGCGATGACCGGAATGTCTGCGGCCTGCAGCTCCAGGGAAAACTCGTGTTCTTCCATAATGGCTGCATCTGACCAGCGCCCCGGCCGGTAAAACTTGGTGATCACCGGCGGGCCCTCTTCCAGCCCTACCTGGTACACCCGGTTTTCATAGCTGTTCAGGGCGAACAGCCGGCCACTGACTTCAAAACCGGCGTCTTCCATGGCGTCCAGGATCACTTCGGGTGTGAGACTGTCGTAAGGGTGGGTAGACGCGGTTATGTCTGAAGACTCGGTGTTCATAAGGCCCAACTGGAAGCAGGATTTGGCGCAAAGTATACCTGTTATGGGGGCTCAGGTAATGCAACGGCCCGCTAACTGCGGTAATTTCTGCAGTCCGTGCCGGAAAGCAGGAATGGGTGTGAGCGAAGACAGTTACAAGGTGCAAACGGTGGTGATCGGCGCCGGTGTGGTGGGGCTGGCCGTTGCCCGCGAGCTTGCCGCTAGCGGGCGGGAAGTCATTGTTCTGGAAGCGGGCCCCCGCTTTGGTGAAGGCATTTCTTCCCGAAACAGCGAGGTTATCCACGCCGGCCTCTACTATCCGCAGGATTCCCTGAAGGCCCGCTTCTGCGTGCGTGGCCGCCAACTGCTGTACGACTACTGCCGGAGCCGCAAGGTGGGCTACCGCAAGTGTGGTAAGTGGATCATCGCCACAGACGTGGCCCAGAGCGAAAAGCTGGCCGGCATTCGTGAACAGGCGGCCCTGAATGGCGTTTCGTTGCAGCTGGCAGACGGCCAGGAGATCACCCGGAAACTTCCGGTTATTAATGCCGAAGCTGGTCTTTGGTCACCGGAAACCGGCATTGTCGACAGCCATGGCCTGATGTTGTCCTTGCTGGGGGCGCTGGAAGACTCTGGTGGCCAGCTGGTGCTCAACAGCCCGGTGACTGCCGTTTGCTCGGACGGCCCGCTCCATACCCTGACCGTTGGTGGAGCTGCCGGCGTAACCCTGCAGGCCCGGGAAGTGGTCAATGCGGCAGGCCTCGGCGCTCCGGCACTGGCCGGTAGCTGGCAGGGCTTGCCGGATACTGCCCGCCCCCGACAATGGCTGGCCCGGGGCGTTTACTTCAGCTACAACGGCAAGCATCCTTTCGACAGCCTGATTTATCCGTTGCCAGAACCGGGTGGCCTGGGCGTGCACCTGACCCTAGACCTGGCGGGCCAGGCGCGCTTTGGCCCGGACGTAGAGTGGATTGATTCCGAAGATTACACCGTGAACCCGGAGCGGGTGCATCGCTTTGTGGAAGGTATCCGGGCCTGGTGGCCGGGCATGGACGCCGGTCGCCTACAACCCGCCTACGCCGGCATTCGCCCCAAGCTTACCGGCCCTGAGGGCGGCTTCTTCGATTTCCGCATCGATGGCCCGCAGCAACATGGCCTGGCCGGACTGGTTAACCTGTTCGGCATAGAGTCCCCGGGGCTCACGTCCAGCCTGGCCATCGCCGGGTATGTGAAATCGATGCTTGCGGATACCTAACCGGGAGTTCGCGCCAGGGCCCAGACCTGAATGTCCCGGGCACCGGCGTCGCGGAGCGCATCAGCCAGCAGCTTCGCCGTTGCCCCGGTGGTCACCACGTCATCCACTATGGCGACCCGCGCCGGCACCGGGCCGCACACCTCGAATACTCCCGCCAGGTTGACCAGCCGTTCGGCCCGGTTCAGCTTCCGCTGGGCCGTCACCCGCCGCCGACGCCGAACCACATCGCCTGCCACCGGAATATCCAGCTGTGAACCGACGAACTCGGCAATATCCCGGGCCTGGTTGAAGCCTCGCTGCCACCTGCGTGACCAGTGCATGGGGGCGGGAATAAGGGCATCGGGCCGTTGATCGGCAGCCAGTTGTTGTTCGAGAAACTCACCGAAGCCGGCCAGAAGTGGCCGCACAAACTTGCGGTGGCCGTTGTACTTGTAGCGGCCGATCATGCCGTCTACCGGGAACTGGTAGCGCCAGGGAATCAGTGCGCGGGAAAAGGGTGGTTTTGCCACCTGGCATTCCCCGCACTGGAGCCCGGGGGTGGCAAAGGGCAGCGGCAACGCACAGGTGTGGCAGGCCCAGCGAATGGCTGGAAGGTCGTCCCGACAGCCCTGGCACAACCCGAAGCTGGCATGGGGCGAAAGACAGGTGACGCAGCGGCCACCTCGTTTTGTGCTGTTAACCTTTTGGTAGATCAAGGTTGACAGCGATTTCAGTCCGTTTATCATCGCGGTTTATCCGTAAACCAAAAACCTTGCGAAGGTTAACAGGACTTTGCCATGACCGCTACTGCCCTCCGTCACGACTGGACGCTTCAGGAAGCCCGGGATCTTTTCAACTTGCCGTTCAACGATTTGCTGTTCCGTGCCCAGACGGTTCACCGGGAGCATTTCGACCCCAACGAAGTGCAGGTCAGCACCCTTTTGTCTATCAAAACCGGCGCCTGCCCGGAGGACTGCAAGTACTGCCCCCAGAGCGGTCACTACAACACCGGGCTGGAAAAGGAAAAGCTGCTGGAGATTGAAAAGGTGATCGCCGAGGCCCGCGCAGCCAAAGAAAAGGGCGCGTCCCGGTTCTGCATGGGCGCTGCCTGGCGCAGCCCCTCCAGGAAGGACATGCCCTACGTACTGGATATGGTAAAGCAGGTGAAATCCCTGGGTATGGAAACCTGCATGACCCTGGGCATGCTGAAAGAGGAAGAGGCCCGGGAGCTGGCTGACGCCGGACTGGATTACTACAACCACAACCTGGACACCTCCGAGAAGTACTACAACCACATCATCACCACCCGAACCTACCAGGATCGGCTGGATACCCTGGATAACGTGCGCAAGGCCGGCATGAAGGTGTGCTGCGGCGGCATTATGGGTATGGGCGAAGACGAAGACGACCGGGTAGGGCTGCTGGTTCAGCTCGCGAACCTGCCCCAGCATCCGGAGAGTGTGCCGGTGAATATGCTGGTGAAAGTGAAGGGCACGCCGCTGGAGAATGTAGACGACCTGGACCCCTTCGAGTTTGTTCGGATTATCGCGGTGGCGCGGATTCTGATGCCGGCGTCCCATGTTCGCTTGTCTGCGGGGCGGGAGCAGATGAATGAGCAGATGCAGGCGCTGTGCTTTATGGCGGGTGCCAACTCCATCTTCTACGGCGAGAAACTTCTGACCACGTCCAACCCTGAGGCGGATGCGGATATGCAGTTGTTCCGTAAGTTGGGTATCCGGCCGGAGCAGCGGGAGCAGTGTGCTACGGAGAAGCAGGAGGTGGAGGCGCTGGCCGACGCCGTCGAGTATGAGGCGACGCGGCATCTGTTCTATGACGCGAGTCGGGAGTCGGCTGCCTCAGTCTGACTTTGGCCTTGGCCTTTCAGCGGGGCTCACGGTGGAGGGCCGCAGGGCGGGGTCCCCTTTCCGGGACTCGCTCAAGACGTCCCTGTGCGCTCAGGTCGGGCCATCCATGGCCCTCTATGGTCCCGGAAAGGGGACCCCGCCCCGCGGCCAGTAAACCTGGGCGATTGTGACCCTGCAGGCTACGCCCCAAGTGAGCGGCGAACCGGGTAGGGCTTTCCGGGACTATCTTTCGCCAGGGATGGCGAAAGCTAAGCGCACTGGGATGTCTTGAGCGTGTCCCGGAAAGCCCTACCCGGTTTGGCGCGACAGGCGTTGTATGCAGGCTCGGTTTTCTCCGTATTGGGTGATGGAATTTATGCGTGACTTTCGGGCTGAGATTGAGCAGCGAAAACAAGCCGGTTTGTACCGGAGCCGGCGCCTGGTGACGGGGCCGCAGCAGCCGGAGTTGGTCGCTGACGGGAAGCCGCTGCTGTCGTTCTGTAGTAACGATTATTTGGGGCTGGCGAATCACGCAGGAAACATCGCAGCGCTGCGGGATACGTTGCCTGAAACCGGTCTGGGCGGCGCCGCTTCTCACCTGGTTTGCGGCCACCACGATGCCCATCATCAGCTGGAACAGCGGCTGGCGGAGTTCACGCAGCGTAGTTCAGCGTTGTTTTTCTCCACCGGTTATATGGCCAACATGGGCGTGATTTCAGCGCTGGCGGGGCGGGGGGATACGATTTTTTCGGATCGGTTGAACCATGCTTCGATCATCGATGGCTGCGTTCTCAGTCGGGCGAAGGTGCGCCGGTATGCCCATGGTGATGTGCCTGCGCTGGAGGCGATGCTGGCGGAGACGTCGGGCCATAAACTGGTGGTAACCGACGGTGTGTTTAGTATGGACGGGGACGTGGCGCCGTTGAAGGAGCTTGCCCGGGTATGTCAGATCCACGATGCCTTGCTGGTGGTGGACGATGCCCACGGTATTGGTGTGCTTGGCCCGCAGGGGCGGGGCAGTGTGCTGGCGGCGGGGTTGTCGGAGGCGGATGCGCCGGTTTTGATTGGCACCCTGGGCAAGGCCGTGGGCACCAGCGGGGCGTTTGTGGCCGGGCCGGAGGTGTTGATGGATTACCTGGTGCAGAAGGCGCGCACTTACATCTACACCACCGCCATGCCGCCGGCACTGGCGAAAGCGACTTGCGTCAGTATCGATCTGATCGAGCGGGATGATGCGCGCCGGTCACATTTACAGGCCTTGATTGCGCGGTTCCGTGCCGGTGCGCGGGAATTGGGTTATCAGTTGATGCCCTCGTACACGCCCATCCAGCCCATTATGGTGGGGGATAACCATGCTGCTCTGGCATTAAGCCGGGCGCTGGAGGAACAGGGCATACTGGTCACTGCCATCCGCCCGCCCACGGTGCCGGAAGGCGAAGCCCGGTTGCGGGTGACCCTGAGCGCCGCGCATTCGGAAGCGCAGGTTGATCGGTTGTTGAAAGCTTTGGCCCAGTGCCGCTCCCTGTTACCGGAACAGGCCGTTCAGGAGTCGGTGGCGGTATGAGTGCCTATAGCGATCTGACGGCAATAGCCCGTTCCGAAGGCGGAACCGGCAGCAAAGCCTGCATCGCCCGGGGCTTCGGCAGCGCCAGCGGAACCTACGACAGCGCCTCCCGCCTGCAAAAAGCCATGGGCGACACCATGCTCGCCCGCATTCCCGAAAACTTCGAACCAACAAGCATCCTGGACCTCGGCTGCGGCACCGGCTGGTTCACCCGCAAACTGGCAAACCAATACCCGAGCGCCGCCATCACCGGCGCAGACCTTGCCTCCGGCATGCTGCAACAGGCCCAAGCCCGCAGCCCCGAAACCATCGCCTGGCTCAACGCAGACGCTGAACAGCTCCCCCTGGCCGACAACAGCGCCGATCTGATCTTCAGCAACCTGATGATCCAGTGGATCACCCGCCCGGAAACCGTCCTGGCGGAATGCCAAAGAATCCTTAAACCCGGCGGCACCCTCGCCATCTCCACCCTGCTGGATGGCACCCTCGAAGAACTCAAACAAGCCTGGACCAAAGCCGACCCCGGCCAACCCCACGTAAACCGTTTTACCCACCATGCTGACTGGCAGCAATTAACCAGCCGGCAACTCCCCGGTTCCAGCCTCGAGACGGCAACCCTCACCTTGCCCTATGATTCCCCCATGGCCCTGAACCGTGAGCTCAAGCACCTGGGTGCCGTGTTCAAAGGCGAAGAGCGACGCAGAACCGTTACCGCTCCGGGAAGGTTCAAGGCGATGTGTGCCGCTTATCCGACATTGGAAAACGGTGAGATCATCGCCAGCTACCATGCAGGCTGGTTGTACTGGTCAAAGCCGATCTGACTACGACTTTCAATGACCGGATGAGGACGTCAACCTCGAAAGTTTGCGGTGAGGGTGTGGTGTGTCTTTCCGGGACTATAGAGGGCCAGGGATGGCCCGACCTAAGCGCACAGGGAAGTCTTGAGCGTGTCCCGGAAAGACACACCACATCCTCACCCTGCACCCGAAACCGATACAGTAGGAACTCCAGAAAATGGCAAAGAAAACCTATTTCGTAACAGGCACCGACACCGGCGTAGGCAAAACCATCGTAGCCGCCGCCATCCTTGAGGCCGCCAAGGCCCAGGGTAAACGCACCCTGGCCATGAAGCCAATTGCATCGGGCTGCGACCAGACCCCCGACGGGCTGCGCAATGAAGACGCACTGATGCTGCAAGCGGCCATGACCGAACAACTGGCCTACGACGCCATCAACCCCATCGCCATGGAACCCGCCATCGCCCCCCACGTAGCCGCCCAGCAAGCCGGCAAACAACTCAGCGCCCAGCGGCTGGTCGGCTTTTGCCGCGGAATGCAGATTCGCCCGGCCGATCTTATGCTGGTGGAAGGCGCCGGCGGCTGGCGGGTTCCCCTGAACGACCGCGAAACCTATGCAGCGGTGCCCCGCGAGCTGAAACTGCCCGTGGTCCTGGTGGTCCCTCTCAAGCTCGGTTGCATCAATCACGCCATGCTCACGGTGGAGGCCATTCAGAATGACGGCCTGACGGTAGCCGGCTGGGTAGCCAATCACCCGGAGCAGGAAACCATGAGTTGCGAACAGGAAACCCTCGGTTACCTGGTGAACCATATTCCGGCGCCGTGTCTGGGCATATTACCCCGCCTTGATGACACAGCAACCGAGCGCCTGCCGGCCCGGCTGGCGGAGTTTCTGAATATCTCGCCGTTATTTGACGGCTGACAGGTTCTGCAGCCTGGGCCACACAAAATTTGCTCAGGGCTATTGACAATTCCGTGCCTCAAAACGTATGTTTCAAACAAGTGTTTAATTAAGGCCGCGGTGCAGCGCATCGTGGTGTCTGAGCAAACCCAAGGCCGAAGGCTGTTACTGCATTCAGCCGAGACCAAACCGAGGTGGATTCCATGCCTGAATACAAAGCGCCCCTGCGTGACATTAAATTCGTAATGAACGAGCTGCTGAACAGCGAGCAGCACTACGCCAATCTGGAAGGTGCTGAAGACGCGACCCCGGATATGGTTGATGCCATCATCCAGGAAGGCGCCAAGTTCTGTGAGCAGGTATTGTCTCCGCTGAACCAGGTAGGTGACCAGGAAGGCTGTACCTGGAGCGAAGACGGTGTGAAAACCCCGACCGGCTTCAAAGAGGCCTACCAGCAGTACATTGAAGGTGGCTGGCCGTCCATGACTGCCGACCCCAACTACGGTGGCCAGGGCTTGCCGCACTCCATCGGCCTGGTGGTCAGTGAAATGGCTGGCACCTCCAACTGGTCCTGGGGTATGTACCCGGGCCTGAGCCACGGCGCTACCAACACCATCGAAGCCCACGGTACCGAAGAGCAGAAGCAGACCTACCTGACCAAGCTGATCAGCGGTGAGTGGACCGGTACCATGTGTCTGACCGAGTCGCACTGTGGTTCTGACCTGGGCACCCTGCGCACCAAGGCCGAGCCTAACGCTGACGGCACCTACAGCATTACCGGTACCAAGATCTTTATCTCTGCCGGTGAGCACGACATGGCCGAGAACATCGTCCACATCGTACTGGCCCGTCTGCCGGGCGCACCGGAAGGCACCAAGGGTATCTCCCTGTTCATCGTGCCCAAGCAGCTGCCGAACGAAGACGGTTCTGCCGGCGAGCGCAACGCGGTTTCCTGTGGCTCCCTGGAGCACAAGATGGGAATCCACGGTAACGCCACCTGCGTAATGAATTTCGACGGCGCCAAGGGCTGGCTGATCGGGCCTGAGAACAAAGGCCTGAACTGCATGTTCACCTTCATGAACACTGCCCGTATCGGTACTGCCATCCAGGGTCTGGGTGCTGCAGAACTGGGCTTCCAGGGCTCCCTGGCTTACGCCAAAGAGCGTCTGGCCATGCGTTCCCTGAGTGGTCCGAAGAACCCGGATGGCATCGCTGACCCGATCATCGTGCACCCGGACGTACGCCGCATGCTGCTGACCCAGAAGGTTGTAGCGGAAGGCGCCCGCGCCCTGATCTACCTGGCTGGCCAGCAAGTGGACGTGGTTCACAGTGGCAAGACCGAAGAAGAGCGCAAGCACGCCGATGCACTGCTGGGCTTCCTGACCCCGATCGCCAAGGCGTTCCTGACCGAGATCGGTTACGAGTCTGCCAACCTGGGTATGCAGGTATTCGGTGGCCACGGCTTTATCGCTGAGTGGGGCATGGAGCAGAACGTTCGTGATTCCCGCATCGGTATGATCTACGAGGGTACCACCGGTATCCAGGCACTGGATCTGCTGGGCCGTAAGGTTCTGATGACTCAGGGCGAAGCCTTGAAAGTGTTCACCAAGCAGGTTCACGTATTCTGCAAAGAGAACGCCGACAACGAGCAGCTGAAAGAGTTCATCGAGCCGCTGGCAGCGATCAACAAGGAGTGGGGCGACCTGACAATGAAGGTTGGTATGACCGCCATGAAGAACCGTGAAGAAGTCGGTGCCGCTGCGGTGGACTACCTGATGTACTCCGGTTACGCGGTATTCGCCTACCTGTGGGCCCGTATGGCCAAGGTGGCACTGGACAAGATGGCCGAAGGCACCTCCGAGGAGATGTTCTACAACGCCAAGGTTCAGTCTGCGCGCTTCTACTTCAAGCGCCTGCTGCCGCGCACCAAGACCCACGCAGAAACCATGCTGGCCGGTGCAGACAGCCTGCTGGATATGCCGGAAGAAGCCTTCGTTATCTAAGACGGGGTTGCTATCTGGTTGAAGGCACAGCAAAAGCCCGTTCTCCGCTCGGAGGCGGGCTTTTTTCATGAGTTTGGTGGCACGTTTGAGGTAGAATGGCGGGCCACAGAATAACAACCTTGTTTCGGACACATAGCCGAGCGGGCGAACCCGAAGACCTTTACACAGAAGGCGTTGTTACCCGGTTCCCCAAGTGACTGACTGAATTTCTGGAGAGTTATACATGGCTGATTATCAGGCACCCCTTCGTGACATGCGTTTTGTATTGAACGAAGTGTTCGACGCGCCCGCACTCTGGGCCTCTCTGCCAAAGATTGCCGAAAACGTAGACCCGGACACTGCCGACGCGATTCTTGAAGAAGCTGGCAAGATCACCGGCGGCGTACTGGCGCCCCTGAACCGCGAAGCGGACGAGCAGGGTTGTAAGTGGAATGAAGGCGAAGTAACCAGCCCGGAAGGCTTCAAAGAAGCCTACCAGACCATCGTTGAGGGTGGCTGGAACGGCCTGGGCGGCAACCCGGAGTTCGGCGGCATGGGCATGCCGAAAACCCTGGTGGCCCAGTTTGAAGAAATGATGCAGGGCGCCAACATGGCCTTCGGCCTGGCTCCGATGCTCACCGCCGGTGCCTGCCTGGCCCTCGACGCCCACGGCAGCCAGGAGCTGAAAGAGAAGTACCTGCCCAACATGTATTCCGGCGTATGGTCCGGTGCCATGGACCTGACCGAGCCCCACGCCGGTACCGACCTGGGCATTATCCGCACCAAGGCCGAGCCCAATGACGACGGCTCTTTCAACGTGACTGGCACCAAGATCTTCATCACCTGGGGCGAGCACGACATGGCGGAGAACATCATCCACCTGGTGCTGGCCAAGCTGCCGGACGCGCCCAAAGGTCCGAAGGGTATTTCCCTGTTCCTGGTGCCCAAGTTCATGGTGAATGACGACGGTTCCCTGGGCGAGCGCAACCAGTTCAGCTGCGGTTCCATCGAGAAGAAGATGGGTATCAAAGGCTCAGCCACCTGCGTGATGAACTTCGACGGCGCCAAGGGCTGGCTGGTCGGTGAAGAAAACAAAGGCCTGGCCGCCATGTTCACCATGATGAACTACGAGCGTCTGGGTGTGGGCATCCAGGGCATCGGCGCCGCCGAAGCTTCCCTGCAGAGCGCCCGCGAATACGCCAACGAGCGTATCCAGAGCCGCGCGCCGACTGGTGCCCAGCAGCCTGAAAAAGCCGCTGACCCAATCCTGGTACACCCGGACGTACGCCGCATGCTGCTGACCATGAAGAGCTACGTGGAAGGCGGCCGTGCCTTCTCTACCTACGTGGCCCAGTGGCTGGATATTTCCAAGTACTCCCAGGACGATGAACAGCGCAAACACGCCGAAGGCATGGTTGCCCTGCTGACCCCCGTCGCCAAGGCCTTCCTGACCGACCGCGGCCTGGAAACCACCATCATCGGCCAGCAGGTCTTCGGTGGCCACGGCTTCATCCGCGAGTGGGGCCAGGAGCAGCTGGTACGTGACTGCCGCATCACCCAGATCTACGAAGGCACCAACGGCATCCAGGCCATGGACCTGATGGGTCGTAAAGTCGTCGGCAGCCAGGGCAAACTGTACGAACTGTTCGTACAGGACGTAGCCACCTTCATCGAAGCAAACACCGGCGACGCCGCCCTCAAGCCTTACCTTGAGCCGCTGGCGGCTGCTGTTGAGCGCTTGTCCGACGTTACCGAACACGTCATCAAACAAGCCGGCGACAACCCCAACGCCATCGGCGCCGCTGCAGTCGATTACCTCGACATGTTCGGCTACACCGCCCTGGCATACATGTGGGCCAAAACCGTCAAAGCCGCCGCTCCGAAGGCAGAGGCTGACACCTCCGGCTTCTACACCGGCAAGCTGAAAACAGCCCGCTTCTACTTCGACCGCCTGCTGCCAAAGACCGTGTCCCTGGCCGAAGGCATTCGCAGTGGCAGCGATGCCATGATGGCTCTGGCGGCTAACGAAATCTGATACAGGTTTCGTTCTTCCAGAAAGCAAAAAAGCAGGCCCAGGTGGCCTGCTTTTTTGTTGATAGCGAACTGAAATATATGGGCGCCGGTCAGGGTATGGCTATCCAAAACCTTGCGTAGCTGATCGCAGAAGTGCGAGCGCCAGTCAGGGGGTAGCTTTCCAAAACCTTGCGGAGCCAGGGATGGCGGAGCAGAGCGTACACGGACGTATCCACAGCGTGTTTTGGAAAGCTACCCCCTGACTGGTGCTTACTCCCAAAGTGAGATCAAAGTATCAGAGCCGACTAATCAGCCCGGGATTAACCACAAAGGGATTCTCATTACCCTGAATCTCGGCAATCCGGCTATGCCGCGCCAACTCGCCATCATCCGGCGGATCCAGCTCGTTCCAGCCCTGAAACAGCGTAGTAGCCCCCAGCCACGGCAAACCGTACGTATCAACCATGTACGCCATCGTCCGGGCCACATCACCCTTGGCATGCTCGGGCGGCTCGAAAAATTGGGTGCTTTCACGAATACCGCAGTCATCCGGTTGGGCGCTGGCGCCAATGTTTTCATAGCGGGCATTGCGGCGACGCATCTCTATCCGACTGGTTACAGGCACCATATTGTGCAAATCCGAGGCAATCTGCCGGTAGCGGTTGTCCCGCTTGCACTGCGATGTAGTACCGCAATCCAGGGCGGAACGCACATCCGCCAGCGGGTAGATATAACCGTCGGTCAGCACAAAGCCCTTGCTGGTAAACGGTTTTTCGCAGAAGAAGGATGAACCGCCTTCCGCATACAGGTTGCCCCAGAACTCATTCTTGATAACGGTTTCGGGATCACTGAAACGGATGTTCTGGCCAGTAACCAGACCGGCAGAGAGAGACAGGGCGAGAGTGACAGAGAGCGCAGTAACTTTTTTCATATGACAGGTATACCTCACAGTATGTGCCATATTCCTTGGCCAGCCAGACGGCAAGTTGGTGGCAAAATGAACAATACGACAAAATTATGACGTAAGATTCATTTCTTACTGTGAAGTATGGCACAGAGACGATGAGACGTGTGTCTCTATGCCTGTCTTGATGTGTCTGTTTGTTAACGGGTTAACGTTTACTTCAGCTTGTTGCGGATGTTCTGGTAGCCGGATTTTAGCTCTTCACCCATCTTGCGGGCGGTTTCCCGGGCTTCCTGGCTGGCATCTTCTGCGTCATGGAAAATCTGGTCGAGCTTCGAACGGAACTTGTCCCAGTTCTGCTCCAGGTCGTCCCATTCGTCCTTCACATCTTCCTTGGCCAGGTGCATCTGCACCTTGGCTTCGTCGCGGTATTGTCTGACTTTCTCGGACAGCTTGTTGAATTCGTCTTGCAGGCTCATGGCAGGTTCTCCTTCCCTGATTGAGTGGAGAATGTACAATGCGCCCGATTGCAAAATCGTGTCAAGTGCCGCCGGGGCCGGTACTCGCCCGGGTTTGGCCCAGGTCAGCCGTTACGGGTTGCGGCCAGCAGAATTGAGAGGTCACGCAGGTGATGCCAGGGGGTAAGGTCGTCAAAGCCCTTGGCGGCCCGGTCAGTCAGGCTGCACAGGGCCAGGGCCTGGTTCAGGCGGGGCAGGGTCAGGCGGCGGGCTGCCTGCTGGATGGCAGACGCTCGCCGGGGCTGGAAAACGCCCCGTTTCTTCAGAAAGCCCGAGGGGTTGTCGCCCGGGGGCAGGGCGGTCTTTAGCTCGATAATCATGTTCAGGTCGCGCACCAGCACGCTCAGCAGGCCCAGGGGATTTTCTCCTTCCTGCTGCAGTACGCCGATGATGCGGCTGGCGTGGCCGGCCTTACCAGTGAGCAGTTCGGTGACCAGCTCAAAGCCGTTGAAGCGGGCGCTGTCCTGGACTGCCTGCTCTACGGTTTCCTCGTCAATGGTCTTGCCGTTGGTCAGCAGGGTCAGGCGATCCAGCTCCTGGCTCGCCGCCAGCAGGTTGCCTTCCAGCCGTTCAGCCAGCATTCCCAGTGCACCGCGGGTCAGGCTCAGCCCCTGATTGCTTGCCCGTTGCTGCAGCCAGTTGGCGAATTTGTCCGCCTCAACCGGCCACACCGGAACGTGCACACCGGTTTTCTGAAGGTCCTTGTACCATTTACGCTTGGTTTCCGCGGCATCCAGCCTGGCGCTGATCAGCAACAGGATGACGTCCTCAGGCGGGGCCTGCAGGATTTGCTCGAGTACCTTGCGGCCATCGCCGAGTTTGCCGGTGGGCAGGTGAATCTCGATCCGGCGTTTCTCCGCAAACAGCGACATGGCGTTGCATTCGTCTGCTACGGAGTTCCAGTCGAGCTGATGATCTGCGTGGTAGGTGAGGCGGTCCTGGTAACCGGCATCCCGGGCGGCCTTTCGAACCTGGTCGCAACACTCCTGAACCAGCAGGGGTTCATCACCGGAGATCAGGTAAACCGGTGCCAGGCCCTTTTTCAGTAACTGAGGGAGCTGGCCAGGCTGGGTTTTCATTGCGCCTCAGCCTGTTCCTGGCTGGCCTGGTAATCGTTGATGATGGTGTCTATCCGTTCCCGGGTCATGGGGGCCAGGCGGAAGATAACCTGCTGGGCCAGCCGGTCGCCCAGCTGTTGCCGAAGCTCCTCTTCATCGCGCTGCTTGGCGAGTACGTTGGTTTCGTCGTAGCGGTAGCTTTCGCTGGCATTCAGGTTGGTGCTGGCAATCAGCGGGATCCGGTCAGCCGTGAGCAGTTCAATGGCGACAGTATGGCGCAGAACGTACTCTGCTGCAGCGGCCTGGGCAGTAATGGCCGAGGCCCGGCGGTCCTGCCGGTAATCCCGCAGGCGCAGGATGTAATCGGCCTGGGCGGCGCTGTCAGCAACCTGGACGCCGCCCAGGGTCAGCTGATCCCGAACCGATTGACAGAAACGGCCCGGAAGGTTGTCCGGGCAGTCTACTGCAAGGGGTTGCAGTGCGGCCGGTACCGGCGAGGTGCCCCGTAACTGAAAGCCGCAGCCGCTGGCCAGCACCAGGGTAACCAGGGCCAGGGCGGCGAGTTTCAAAGCTTTCAGGAACGGGACGGTGGCGGTCATATCAGTTGGCCACCACGTTAACCAGTTTGCCGGGCACGACAATCACCTTGCGAACGGTATTGCCTTCCACAAAGCGCTGAACGTTTTCGTTCTCCAGGGCCAGCTTTTCCAGGTCCGGCTTACTGATGTCGGCCGGGACCGTGGCCTTGGCCCGCACCTTGCCGTTCACCTGCAGAACCACTTCGATCTCGCTGCGGACCATGGCGCTTTCATCGGCAACTGGCCAGCTGGCGTCGACCACCGGTTCGCTGTGGCCCAGAACCTGCCAGAGCTGGTGGCAGATGTGCGGAACAATCGGTGACAGCACACGAACCGCAGTGTCCAGGGCTTCCTGGCGCACGGCGCGGCTCTGGGGTTCGTCATCACCCAGGCGGCCTACTTCATTCAGCAATTCCATCACAGCAGCGATGGCGGTGTTGAAGGTCAGCCGGCGGCTGATGTCGTCACTGACCTTGGAAATGGTCTCGTGGGTCTTGCGGCGCAGGTCTTTCTGGCCGCTGTTCAGAGCGCTGGCATCCAGGGCAGGAACGTCGCCGCCGGCTGTATGCTCGGTCACCATGCGCCACAGGCGCTTGAGGAAGCGGTGCGCGCCTTCCACGCCACTGTCAGACCACTCCAGGGACTGCTCTGGCGGTGCGGCAAACATCATGAACAGGCGCACGGTGTCGGCACCAAACTCATCAATGATTGACTGGGGATCGATGCCGTTGTTCTTGGACTTCGACATCTTGGTAACGCCGCTGATTTCCACCGGCTGGCCATCGGCTTTCAGGATGGCGCGTACCACCTGGCCCTTGCCGTCGCGTTCTACGGTGACGTCCGCCGGGTTGAACCAGGTCTTGCCGCCGTTGTCTTCGTTACGGTAGTAGGTCTCGGCCAGCACCATGCCCTGGGTGAGCAGGCGGTTGAACGGCTCGGAACTGTTTACCAGGCCCACGTCCCGCAGCAGCTTGTGGAAGAAGCGGGCGTACAGCAGGTGCAGGATGGCGTGCTCGATACCGCCGATGTACTGGTCTACCGGCAGCCAGTAGTTGGCGGCGGCCGGGTCCAGCATGCCCTTGTCGTAGTTGGGGCTGCAGAAACGGGCGTAGTACCAGGATGACTCCATGAAGGTGTCGAAGGTGTCGGTCTCCAGGGTGGCGGCCTGGCCGTTGAACTCGGTTTTGCACCACTCCGGGTCGGCCTTGATGGGCGACTGCACGCCATCCATCTCGACATCTTCCGGCAGGCGAACCGGCAGCTGGTCGTCCGGAACCGGCATTTCGGTGCCGTCGTCCAGGGTCATCATCGGGATGGGCGCGCCCCAGTAACGCTGGCGGGAAACACCCCAGTCCCGCAGGCGGTAGTTAACGGTGCGCTTGCCAATGTTGTTGGCTTCCAGGTAGCTGGCGATTTCCTCGAAGGCTTCATCGCTGGTCAGGCCGCTGTATTTGCCGGAGCTTACCAGTACACCTTTTTCGGTATAGGCCTTTTCCTGAACATCGATATCTTCGTGGTTGCTCGGTGCAATCACCTGCTTGATGGCGAGTTTGTATTTGCGGGCAAACTCGTGGTCACGGTCATCGTGGCCCGGTACGGCCATCAGGGCGCCGGTGCCGTAATCCATCAGTACAAAGTTGGCGACCCAAACCGGAATTTCTTCCTGGGTCAGCGGGTGGATGGCCTTGAAACCGGTATCAATACCTTTCTTTTCCATGGTGGCCATTTCGGCCTCAGCGACCTTGCTGTTACGGCACTGGTCCACAAACTCGGCCACGTCGCGGTGGCGCTCTGCTGCTGCCTTGGCCAGCGGGTGCTCGGCAGCGACCGCCATGTAGCTCACGCCCATCAGGGTGTCCGGGCGGGTGGTGTAAACGGTCAGGCCGTCTTCACGGTCTTTCAGGGGGAAGGTCAGCTCGGTACCGGTGGACTTGCCGATCCAGTTGCGCTGCATGGTCTTGACCTGTTCCGGCCAGCCTTCCAGGTCGTCCATGTCGTTCAGCAGTTCTTCCGCGTAGTCGGTGATGCGGATGAACCACTGGGGAATCTTTTTCTGCTCTACCAGCGCGCCGGAGCGCCAGCCGCGGCCGTCAACCACCTGTTCGTTGGCCAGCACGGTCTGGTCAACCGGGTCCCAGTTGACGGTGGACATCTTCTTGTACACCAGACCTTTTTCATACAGGCGGGCGAAGAACCACTGTTCCCAGCGGTAATATTCCGGGTCACAGGTGGCCAGTTCACGGCTCCAGTCGTAACCGAAGCCCAGCTGCTTGAGCTGGTTCTTCATGTAATCGATGTTGGAGCGGGTCCACTTTGCCGGCGCGGACTTATTGGCAATGGCGGCGTTTTCCGCTGGCAGGCCGAAGGCGTCCCAGCCCATAGGCTGCATCACGTTCTTGCCCTGCATGCGCTGATAACGGGAAATGACGTCGCCGATGGTGTAGTTGCGAACGTGGCCCATGTGCAGCTTGCCGCTGGGGTAGGGGAACATGGACAGGCAGTAGTACTTGGGCTTGCCCGGCTCTTCCTTCACCTTGAAGGTTTCGTTGGTTTCCCAGAAGTTGCGGGCGGTCTGTTCTACGTCACGTGGGTTGTATTGCTCGTCCATTCCTGCCATTACCAAAAGTACCCTGTGAGAAAAGGATGTTCGAAAAGGCCGAACATTCTAACGCACCGAAGGCTTAACAGGTAGTCTGCCAAATTCTGCGGGATGTGCCAGACTGTCAGTAATGGCGAAGGCCGCAGGCCAGTGCCCCGAAGTCAGGTTGGAAGTCAGGTTGAAGGAGCCGTTATGACAGAACCGGAACGCAGTCACCTTTCAGGTAAAGCCCTCGAGGCCTATGACCGAATGCTGGAGCGGGTGCAGATCCGCCTGCACGATCTGCAGGAGACGTCCTTGCAGACTCTGGAAGAAGAAGTGCAGAAGGCGGTCGAGTTTGAATACGAACTGGAGGAGATGACCCGGGAGGAAGCCGACCTGCTGGGCGCCTACCTGCAGCGGGATCTCCAGCATTTGATGCACTTTGTGGAGGAAACCGGGGAAGGCCTGAAAGAGTGGCTGCAGCTGGACATCTCCCTGCTGGAACAGACTCTGACCGACCGCCTGCTGTCGGTGGCGGACCAGACCCTGGTAGATACCCTGGAGCTGTCCCAGAAGCTGGAGAACGAAGATGTCAGCCACTACATCTCCGGCGAAGTGGCCACCGCCGGCATGTTCCGTTGCCTGAACTGCAGCCATATGCTGTGCCTGACCAAAACCAGCCACCTGCACCCTTGTGAGGCCTGCGGTTCCCACTACTTCGAGCGCGTAACCAGCCGGTGGCCGCCTAAGGAAGGGTGATTCCGTGGCTAAAAATCAGCGTTTAGGAATCACCCGCTCCCGCACGAAAACAATCAGGATCACCGCCAGGGTCAGCACCGGCCAGGAGCCGGTCTGCATGTAGGGCGTGCTGCCGGTGGCGGAGAATACCTCGCCGGTGAGTACGGCCCGCTGGAACTGGGGGATGCGCTCGGTGATCTGGCCTTTTTCGTTGATGATGGCCGTTACCCCGTTGTTGGTGCCGCGCAGCATGTAGCGCCCGGTTTCCAGGGCGCGCATGCGGGCCAGTTGCAGGTGCTGAAGAGGGCCGATAGAGTCGCCGAACCAGCCATCGTTGCTGATGGTCACCAGCATGCCGGTATTCCGCGCGTTGAACGCCACAAAATCCGGGTAGGCCACTTCGTAGCAGATGTAGGGCATCAGCCGGGTATCGGTGGCGCTCAGGCCGGATTGCTGGCCCGGGCCCGGGGTGAAGCTGCTCATGGGCAGGTCAAAGAAGCCGATCAGTCCCCGCAGTAATCCCTGCAGCGGCACATACTCGCCGAAAGGTACCAGCTTCTGTTTGTGGTACATGCCCTCGCCGCCACCGGCAGCCAGGATGCTGTTGTGGAAGGTGTAGTCCTCGATTTCGCCGCTGTAGCCATACCAGGGAATACCGGAAATCAGGGTGCTGTTCTCGCCAAGCCGTTCCTCGATGTGGTCAATGATCTTGCCGGCCTGGTCCTGGGGAATGGGAATGGCGGTTTCCGGCCACAGGATGATGTCTTTATCCCAGTGTTCTTCAGTCATCCCCAGATACGCCACAATCTGGTCTTTCAGGAACTCCGGATCCCACTTGATCTGTTGCGGAATATTGCCCTGCATGGCAGCAAAGCTTTTCGGCTCCTCGCTGATACTGGTCCAGCTGACCTGGTTAAGGGCAGGAGCCAGCAGCCAGGGTAATACCGCGATCGCCGCTGTTGCACCGGCCGCAGCTTTTCGGCCAGCCAGGATCAGCCACCACACCCCGTAAGCCGCTGCGCCGGTAACCACGATCCAGAAGGTCAGCCCGTGCACACCGGTTAATGGTGCCAGCCCGGCCAGTGGGCCATCGGTGTGGGCGGTGCCCAGGTACAGCCAGGGAAAGCCGGTCAGCAGCCAGCCCCGGAGCCAGTCCCCCAGTAGCCAGATGGCGGGAAACAGGATCAGCCGGCGCACCATGCTTTGCCTGGCCAGCTTGCCCCAGAACCAGAACGCCAGCCCGTGGAATAGCGCCAGCCCTGCCACGAACAGCACCATCAGCAGAACTGCGATGGGCATCGAGGTGTTGCCGTGCTTGCTGATGCTGATGTAAATCCAGCTCACGCCGGAGGCAAACAGCCCAAGGCCGACAAACCAGCCGGCGCGAAACAGCTTCTCCGAGGGCAGGTTCAGGGTAACCAGGAGGATCAGAAGAACCGATACCGGCCCCAGCGCCCAGATATGGAACGGCGAGAAGGTAAGGGTTTGCAGGGCGCCGGCGATCATCAGGATCACCGGGCCCAGCCAGGGATGGGCAGTAAATTTCAGGTTGAGCGGATGGCTCAGGCCGTTTTCATGACTCACTTCGGGTTACCTGCAGCAAACGGATGACTCGGTTATCGGCGTTCGCAATAGTAAACTGTAAACCGCCGAATTCAACCGTTTCGCCCCGTCTGGGCAGGTGACCGAACTCTTTGAGCACCAGGCCGCCAATGGTATCGAACTCTTCTTCGTCCAGGTCGGTGCCAAAAAATTCATTGAAGTCGTCAACCGGAGTCACGGCCTTCACCGCAAAGGTGCCATCGCCCCGGGCCTTGATGTGGGTTTCTTCGTCGAAATCGTGTTCGTCTTCGATCTCGCCGACGATCTGCTCCAGCACATCCTCAATGGTAATCAGGCCTGCCGTACCGCCGTACTCATCCACCACGATGGCCATGTGGTTGCGGTTTTCCTTGAACTCCTTGAGCAGCTGGTTCAACCGCTTGCTCTCGGGCACAAAGGTGGGCGGGCGCAGGATTTCACGGATGCGGGACCAGTTGAGATCGTTATTCAGGGCCAGCGGTAGCAGATCCTTGGCCAGCAGAACACCCAGCACGTCGTCCGGGCTTTCACCAATCACCGGGAAACGGCTGTGGGCAGATGACATGATCTCGGGCAGGAATTCTTTCGGTTCCTGGGAGGCTTTCACGGTGATCATCTGTGAGCGGGGAATCATGATTTCATCCACCCGCATATCGATCACCTGCATGGCACCTTCGATGATGCTCATGGAATCGGTATCAATAATGCTCTGGGACTCGGCGTCCCGCAGAATTTCCAGCACGTCCTCAACGGACTCAGGCCCGCTGGAAAAGGCCTGTGATATACGCTCCAGCCAGGACTTGCTGCCCTGGCTGCGACTCGACTGATCGTCGCTCATGAGTCTGGTTCCGTTTCCTCTGCTTCGTAAGGGTTAGCAAATCCGAGCTGCGACAGCAGCCGAACCTCGAGGGCTTCCATGACCTCGGCTTCGTTATCTTCAATATGGTCGTAGCCCTGAAGGTGCAACATACCGTGCACCACCATATGAGCCCAGTGGGCTACAGGCTCTTTATGCTGTTCCTGCGCCTCTTTTTCAACAACCGGTGCGCAAATAACCAGATCTCCGGCCAATGGCATCGTTATACCCGCTGGCGCTTCAAATGGGAAGGACAAAACATTGGTGGGTTTGTCCTTGCCCCGGTACTGGTGGTTCAGCTCCCGGCTCTCGTCGTTATCGACAATACGGATGGTCACCTCGGACGGATCCTCGCCCAGCCAGGCTTTTTCGGCCCAGCTGTGGAACTGCGCTTCATCCGGCACACCCGCACCGTCAAAGGCCATCTGGAAGTCCACAGTCAGCTTGTTCATCGGCTGCCGGAACTCCCGTCATCAAAGGAATCGTAGGCTTCCACAATCCGCTGAACCAGCGGGTGGCGCACCACATCCTTGGCTTCAAAACGGGTAAAGCCGATGCCAGGCACCTTGCTCAACACGCCGGCGGCGTGAATCAGGCCGGAATTCTGGCCCCGTGGCAGGTCCACCTGGGTGGTGTCACCGGTAATCACCGCCGTAGAGCCAAAACCGATCCGGGTCAGGAACATCTTCATCTGCTCCCGTGTGGTGTTCTGGCTCTCGTCCAGAATGATGAACGAGTTGTTCAGCGTGCGCCCGCGCATAAACGCCAGCGGCGCAATCTCGATCACGCTCTTCTCGATCAGGCGGGTAACCTGGTCAAAGCCCAGCATTTCATAAAGCGCGTCGTATAACGGCCGAAGGTACGGGTCCACCTTCTGGGCCAGGTCGCCGGGCAGAAAGCCCAGTTTCTCACCGGCTTCCACCGCGGGCCGAACCAGCAGAATCCGCTTCACCTGCTCGTCTTTCAGTGCTTCAACCGCACAGGCCACGGCCAGCCAGGTCTTACCCGTGCCCGCTGGCCCGATACCGAAGTTGATATCGTGGGTGCGGATGCTATGCACATACTTCTGCTGATTCCGGCCCCGGGGCTTGGCGGTCAGTTTGGGGGTCTTGATGACGGTAATCTGGCCTTCATCATAAGGCACGTCATCCGGCAGCCGCTCAAGGCCGGTCTCGCGGATAAACAGGTGCACAGTATCCGGCGGAATGTCCTCGCTGGCCTCGGTTTCCCGGTACAGGTGCCGGATGACCTCGGTAGCCGCTGCCACGTTTTCAGTGTGGCCTTCCACCCGGAAATGATGCCCGCGCCGGCCGACTTTCACCTGCAGGCGCTGTTCGATCATCTTCAGGTGTTCATCAAACTGCCCGCACAGAGTCGCCAGCCGACGCTGGTTCACCGGGTGCAGGTCAAATTGTCTGGTATCGTGAGTGTTCAAGTTTTCTCCGAGTTTCCTACTCCCGGGTATCAGGGAGTATGCATTTCTTGAATTGGGCAGTATGGCCGATGCGTGGGTTCGCTTCCACAGGGACGCTCAAGACGTCCTGTTCGCTTAGCTTCGGCCATCCATGGCCTACGATACCCTGTGGAAGCGAACCCACGCACCGGCCTTTCTTGCTATGTGCAGGTTCGCTGATTAAAAATCAAGCTGGCTTGGCTGTTGCTTCATGATGAACGCACTATGGTGAGCGTTTTGGCATGCTGCACTGTTGATGGTCGGAGCTTGGGCGGGTAGGCCTTCCAAAAATGTGCGGAGCCATGGATGGCGGAGCAGAAGCGTCACAGGGATGTGCCGTAAGGAGCGGTTTTTGGAAGGCCTACCCGCCCAAGATCCCGCCCCCAAACAACAAGCACATAGGTGCCGAAGCCTAAAACAACTCAGAACTAACCGGCACACCACGAAGAGAGTTCGGGTAGGCCTCGACAATCTCCACGTCGATGAAATGGCCAACCACCTCAGGATTCTCATGGCGGAAGTTCACAATGCGGTTGTTCTCCGTACGCCCCGCATACTCCCCCGGGTCCTTCTTGGACAGACCAGTCACCAGAATCCGCTGAGTGGAACCCACCATCTTGCGGCTGATATCCATCACATTCTGATTCAGGCGATCCTGCAGAATACTCAACCGCTGCTTCTTCACCTCCATCGGCGTATCGTCCGGCAGATCCGACGCCGGAGTACCCGGACGGGCGCTATAGATGAAGCTGAAGGACATATCAAAGCCGATGTCGTTGATCAGCTTCATAGTGTCCTCGAAATCCTTATCGGTTTCACCCGGGAAGCCGATGATGAAATCCGAAGAAAAGCTGATGTCCGGGCGGATCTTGCGCAGACGGCGCAGCTTGGATTTGTACTCCAGCGCCGTGTGGCCGCGCTTCATGGCTGCCAGGATGCGGTCGGAGCCGCTTTGCACCGGCAGGTGCAGGTGGCTGACCAGTTCCGGGACCCGCTCGTAGACATCGATCAGTGACTCGCTGAATTCCACCGGGTGAGAGGTGGTGTAGCGGATGCGGTCGATGCCGTCGATGGTGGCGATCACTTCGATCAGTTCTGCCAGGTCCATCTGGTCGCCGTCGTGGGTGTCGCCACGATAGGCGTTTACGTTCTGCCCCAGCAGGTTCACTTCGCGCACGCCCTGGGCAGCCAGGTGGGCCACCTCGGCAATCACGTCGTCTACCGGGCGGCTGACTTCTTCGCCACGGGTGTAGGGCACCACGCAGAAGGTGCAGTATTTGCTGCAGCCTTCCATGATAGAAACGAACGCAGAAGGGCCGTCGGCGCCGGGTTCCGGCAGGTTGTCGAACTTCTCGATTTCCGGGAAGCTGACGTCGACCACGCCTACGCCGTTACCTTTCATTCGAACTTCGCTGATCATATCCGGCAGGCGGTGCAGGGTTTGGGGGCCGAAGACCATGTCTACGTAAGGGGCCCGGTCGAGGATGGCCTGGCCTTCCTGGCTGGCTACGCAGCCGCCAACGCCGATAATCATGTCGGGCTTTTTGCTTTTGAGACGTTTCCAGCGGCCGAGCTGGTGGAACACTTTCTCCTGGGCTTTTTCGCGAATGGAGCAGGTGTTCAGCAGCAGGATGTCGGCGTCATCCGGGTTGTCGGTCATTTCAACCGCTTCGCCGGTTTTGAGCAGGTCTGCCATGCGGGCAGAGTCGTACTCGTTCATTTGGCAGCCGTGGGTTTTGATGAACAGCTTCTTGGCCATGGGTCTCACGTAGTTTGGTGTATGTTGCGCCGGGGTGTGGGGCGCTGGCAAAAATTGACTGCGTATTATAACGGGGTGCCTAAACTTCAACCACCGTTGTCTCGGATTGTCTCTAGTTTTGCTGTGGTATCATTTCCAGCTTTCCGGCGTGGGTGCAAGAAGGCTTGTGGGATGGGGCTTCCAAAAAACGCTCCTTACGGCACATCCATGTGGCGCTTCTGTTCCGCCATCCATGGCTCCACAAATTTTTGGAAGCCCCATCCCACAAGCCTTCACCAACGCTATTCCTGGATTCCGACAGACATTACGTTATGACCCCCGAACGCCTCGCCCGAATCAAACAAGTCCTGAACACCCGCCAACCCGACCTGCGGGTGCTGACGGACCAGGTGCATAAACCCAGAAACCTGTCCGCCATTATCCGCTCCTGCGACGCCTTTGGTGTGGCGAACATGCACGTGGTCTGGCCGAAGGAGGGTTTTCGGGCGTTTCGCAAAACAGCCGGCGGAAGCTTTCACTGGGTAACAACCCACACCCATCCCACCATGGACAACGCGGTGATCGAGCTGAAGGCGCAGGGGCATAAGTTGTATGCCGCGCAGTTGTCAGACCGGGCGGTGGATTTTCGGGAGGTGGATTTCACCGTGCCGTGCACGATTATCATGGGTAACGAGGTGGACGGGGTGAACCCGGTGACCGCCGAGCAGGCGGATGAGCATATCGTGATTCCGATGATGGGGATGGTGGAGTCGCTGAACGTGTCCTCAGCCTGTTCCATCATCCTCTCGGAGGCACAACGGCAGCGAAAGCTGGCGGGGATGTTTGACCAGCGGCGGATGCCGGATGACGAATACAACCGCCTGCTGTTCTGCTGGTGCCAGCCCACGGTGAAGCGCTACTGCGACGACCGCAACCTGTCGTATCCGCCCATCGACCACGAAACCGGTGAGTTAATCGACGGGGTAGGGTGGATGCAGGAAGTCAGAAAAATAAGGGCGAATCGCCCCCGGTGGGATGAGCAACCAGAAAATCTAGGGTAAGCGGATTAAATGGTTGATCTTACCTTTGCATGAGAGTGAGACAGACCGGCATCTCATCGGATTATCTGGTTGATGCTTCACCTACTGCTGGTGCATGTTTCCTTCGCTAATTCCAGCAAGAACCCCACACGCCTC
>NZ_JBSXOP010000091.1:0-4981 GCF_056859535.1 Marinobacter sp. L-46 | reverse complement strand
TAGCCGGTGTTGTTTATCGACTTCGCGCAGTAACAACACACCGGCATCCGAGGTGATATGGCCTCCGGAGAAATCGGCTTCAATCTGGCGGCGGGAGAGTGGCGAGAAGGTCAGTTTTTGAGGTACCATTTTGGATAGCGGCTTTTAGTGTGGGTTTTTGTGTAGGAACTTGAATTCTAACACTTTAAGCCGCTTCTTCCTTCCTCATGCTACCTTCTTCATGAGAAATCCGGGCTAAAGACGCCCGGACCAACCACAACAGAGTGAAGAACTCACTCACCCCTCTGAACCGAATCGATGGAGCCTCGTAAGACCCATGAGAATTGCCGTATTTTGTGGTTCAAGCATTGGTGAAAACCCGGAATTCGCCCAGGCAACCCGTGCTCTGGGGCACTACCTGGCAATGAACGGAGTGGATCTGGTGTACGGCGGTGGCAACGTCGGCCTGATGGGCGTGGTCGCAGACGCCTTTCTGGAAAAGGGCGCTCAAGTGTACGGCGTGATTCCCGAGTACCTGAAAGACCGGGAGCTGGCCCATCAAGGCCTCACCGAGCTGAAAATTGTTGCCGATATGCACGAACGAAAAGCCGCCATGGCCCGAATGGCCGATGCCTTTGTGGCTCTGCCCGGCGGCGTCGGCACCCTGGAAGAAATCTTCGAAGCCTGGACCTGGGCTCAACTCGGCTATCACGCAAAACCCTGCGCCTTTTACAACGTCAATGGTTTCTACGATAAATTGTTCGAGATGATCTCGAACATGACCGATTCCGGCTTCCTGAAACCGCACCATGCCGAGATGATTATCCACACGGATAACGAAGCGCAACTGCTCTCGGCCATCCAGTCCTACCAAGCTCCCAAACTGAAGTGGAGCTGAACCGGCGGGCCGAACCAAACCCCGAAAGACCGGTACGACCGTCGGCCTGATTCCTGACCCGCTTTATCACGAACTTTACTCACAAAACCTGTGGATAACTGTGTTGGAAACCTCGGATTAAGCGCCCGGAAGCCCCGCAGCAAAAGGGCTCGGGAAAATTGATGCTAAAACGGGCAATCTCGTTACCATCCACCTGCCATAGCGTTCTCCGATCATCAATTCAATTGATTCAGCCTAGGACACAAGAGGGTAAGCCGCCCTCACCTGCCCCATCGCAATCCTGGCATCTTCCGGTTTCAAACCCTGCTTTCGCAACTGCGGCATCACCATCGCGCCCACAGCCTTACACCGAGATTGATCAATGCCGTACTTTTGGAACACATCGGCAATGGCCTGCGGTTGGGCATCCGGATTGGTTTTTAGCAGCTTGCCAATGTCGATGGCACAGGCCTGCTCTTCAGGGGCGGTGTTCTGTTTACTACGCCAGATCAGGACAGCCACGATGGCAGCGAAAACACCGATGATCAGAAACTTCATACTACGACACCTTTGTCCCGGTTTTTCCTAGCGAATACCCTGCGATTGCAGCCACTGACTGATCTGGGCCTGATTCATGGCGCCACTCTGGCGCGCCACCTCCCCGCCGTTCTGGAACAGAATCAGGGTCGGTATGCTGCGAATCGCAAACTGACCGGCCGGCCCGGGGGCTTGTTCCGTATTCAGCTTGGCAAAGCGCACTTTCCCGCGCCAGGCCTTCGCGGCCTGCTCGAACTGGGGCGCCATCATTTTGCACGGGCCACACCAGCTGGCCCAGAAATCCACTAACACGGGCAGATCGCTACGCCCGGTATGGGTAGCAAAGGTCTGCTCCGTTAGCTCCAGAACCTGATCCGGCCAAAGCGGTTGTTTGCAGGCGCCACAATTGCCGCCGGAGGACAACTTGTCGGCCGGTACGCGATTCACTTTGTGGCAATGGGGACATACCAGGTGTCGAATGTCAGTCATGATGAACAGGCCTCTGATTGGCTGATGGTAGAAATAATCAGGGCAGGAGAAGAGAAATCAAGCGGCACGAAAAATCGCATCTCACGAACACGCATCAACCGCTTTCCGCTACTATCAAAGTAAGTCGGTGTCAGAGGCTCAACCGCCATGGGACTGTCGATAAAACAATCGGAATTTACAGCGGAAGAATTTGACCGTTTTTCGGGAGGGATGGTGATGCGCTGAACGGGGGCGTTCAGCGCATGCGGAGGAGAATCAGACTTCGACGGACTGCGCCGGCATATCCATCACATAACGGTGCGCAATCCTGTCTGATATTTGCCTGATTCTCTCCACCCCCGGCAAAAGGCAACCAACAGCCCCGGCGCCAGGCGGTCTCAATGCGTTTCGGTTTTCCGAAGTTTTTTTATGGGAATGCGCCCCAACCTATTAGGTTGCAATTCAAATAAACCATCAGAGGGAATCTTGATGACACAGATTATCGAACAGTTTCTCGAAGTTTCAAGCACTTACCTGCTATCACCCTGCGAAAGTGACTGCTGCCACAAATCCGCCGCCTGATCTGGTTGCCCCTGAAACCACAGGGTAATGCCAGGCAACGGCCAGAGTGCTGCCCCCTCGTTTAAAAAAGCTTACCCTCTTGTGTAACGAGTGGGTTCTCCGTAAAAAGGCATAGGAATCACAGCGGCCAACCCTCAGGCAAGGCCATCATCCATCCCAGGAGTGTTAACCGTGATTGTTCGCGAGCGCCCCGGCCCACTCCGGCTGTTGCTGGCCTGGAAAGGGTCTGTTGTCCCCCACATTCTGCCGCACATTCTGCTTACGGGAATGTTTGCAGCCGCCGTTACCTGGGTTTCGCGCCACCACTACCTCGACGGCATGGTCGACTACACACTTCTGCCGTTCACGATCATGGGCATCGCCCTGTCCATCTTTTTAAGCGTGCGCAACACCGCCACCTACGACCGCTGGTGGGAAGCCAGAAAACACTGGGGGCATATGGTGTACGAATTTCGCAGCCTGGCGCGGACTGGCACCATTTACCTGAGCCCGGAGCGACGCCGGGAACTTCTGACCCGATGCCTCGCTCACGCTCACCTGCTGCGCGGCCAGTTGCGGGGAGAGGATGTACGGTCTGATCTGCCCGGGTCACTGGCGCCCGAACTCATTGACCAGGCCCTGAGCACACGCAACCCCGCCGCCTTCATGCTGCACCGGGCCGGAGACGTACTCGCCGAAGCCCACAAGGCGGGCGATCTGGATTCTGTAGCAACCGCGGCCGTAGACCAGCACCTTCATGGCCTCGCGGGCATTCAGGCGGCCTCGGAACGCATTGCCCTCACCCCGTTGCCCTTTGCCTACACCCTGCTGGCTCACCGCACCGCGTATGTGTTCTGCTACCTGCTCCCGTTCGGGCTGGTAGGCGTCGCAGGCTGGTTTACGCCGGTGTTCACCGCCATCGTGGCCTACACGTTTTTCGGGCTGGATCGCCTGTCTGAACAGCTTGAGTTTCCCTTTGGCCGACACACCAACGACCTGCCGCTGGATGCCATCTGCCGCATTCATGAAATCAGTGTTGCCGAAGTCCTGGGCGACCCGGCACCCGAACCGCTGCAGCCGGTCAAATACCAGTTGCAGTAAGGGCCCGGCGGTTACAACGGCATGCGCCCGGTTCTCTCCAGCCGTTCGCTCACCCATTTGTGATACAGCTTTGCCAGCGCTGGCCGAATTACCGGCAAGCCAATCAGCCAGGCAAGCGGTTTCAGCAGCCAGACCCGCGACATCAACAGAATATAGGCATCCAGTTCCCGGTGGATGTGGCCCTGGCCATCTTCCACATGGAGCTCCTGAAGCGCGGCTTTCGGGTCTATACCACGTTCCTCCAACTCCTCATCACGGCCGGTGATATCCACCCACTCCACCGATTCGCCGGTCCTGCCCGCGAGTCGTTCATAGAACCTGCGATCCTTGACACAGCTCGGGCAGGCGCCATCGTAGAACACGCGAAGCTGATCGCCTGGTGCCGTCATCGCTATCTCCCCTGTTTGCATCGCATTCCTCTGACTACACGATAAAGCACTGCGAGGCTCCCGTTAACCCTTCGGGTCTCAGGCATAACCGCGAGAGGCTATACCATCGCCCTGAAATTCCAGGCGCGTATCGATCTTTGTTTGGCTCGCATGCTTTTCGTTCGTGAGTCTCAGATAGCTTATTGCTTATGGATGACGCCGCTATTCAGCCAGCAAACATCAGCACCACACCAAGCCCTTAGAGCACCAGAAATTCGGTCCAAAGACGGCTCAATGATGGCAAGTTGCTCTCGCTCTCCGGCTCGTCCTGCCGGGTATCGCTGGTAACGGAGGGGTACCACATGGGGTTGTCGCCGGCACTCTGTATGAGCCGGGTGCCATAGAAATAGAAGCCCAGCAGTATCGGGGTAACTGGATGGATGTTCCAGACGGTCACATCCGGCAAGGTCGGCGCCAGAAGGAGCAATGCCAGGAGCCCGATCAGCAGTCCGTTCTGCATCATGTTCGGAGCCGAGGCCGCTGTTACCGAGAGCACCGAACCACTGCGGGACGTCGCTGCTCCCAGAAGCACGGCTCCAGCGGTTGCCTCACCCAGCCCGGTCCGGTCGGCGAGCTGGTCGACCACCCGTGTGATGCGTGTGCCCGCAATCGCAATGACCAGCGCACAGACGCTGAAAACCACGATGCTCCGTGACAGCGTCCAGCTGTCCAGATCCATGATCGGCAATGTCATCCTCCTGTTGCCTCTGAAGCCTACCGCGCTACCAACGCGAAACGCGAAACGCGCGACAGCGGACCGTGCGAATGGCCGGGCAGATAAGCGTCGCTATTGTGAAACAAGCCCGCTTCACGCCCATAGTGGCGACTTCCGGTGCAAACGTTCAACCCATGGCTGGGGTTTCCCACAGGTATCACTGTTATCCCACCCCCTAGCCCGAATTTCTCATGAGGGGATAAAAGAAAGCGGCTGAAAGTGTTAAAATTTCAGGACCTTACACCATCAATCAACACCAACAACCGCTATCCAAAATGGTACCTCAAAAACTGACCTTCTCGCCACTTTCCCGCC